>DASUAC010000206.1:0-12209 GCA_035763985.1 Jatrophihabitans sp.
TGAGCCGGTTGTGGCTCGGCTACCCCCTGGTCACCGCGAGCGTGGTGGTCGCCACCGGCAACCACTACGTGCTCGACGTGCTGGCCGGCATCTGCATCGCGCTGATCAGCCTGGCGCTGGCCTACCGCTACCCACGCAGCCGGCAGTACGGCCGGGCCGGCGCCAGCCGGGTGCTGCGGCCGGTTCGGCTCGCCATGGCCCGGCTGCTCGTCCTCGCCGCGCACCGGTCGGGTTTGCTGGCCGGTGGCCGGGAGCCGTCCGCGGCCGATGTCGGACCAGCCGAGGCCGACGGTGATGAGCCATGCGCGATCGGCAAATCAGCATGGTCCGCCGGCGGTATCGGCCGGTGAACGGCCGCACGCCGCGCTGACGGCACGCCGCGCAGCGCTGACGGACAGCGGGTGCCGGGTTGATGGCCTGCCCGCGCGGCGGTGTTGTCGGCCAGCCCGCGCGGCGGTGTTGATGGCCAGCCCGCGCGGCGGTGTTGTCGGCCAGCCCGCGCCGCGGCGCCACGAGCCGGGTGCAGCGCCGACCCGTGGCTGGCAGGATTGCCCCATGACCAGGCGGCAGGATCGTGATGGGTAACCGGGAGCAGCGGTGACCAGCGCGGTCGATACCGGTGCCCTGACCGTACCGCCGGGGCCGCGGCTGCCGGTCGGCGTACAGAGCCTGCTGTTCGCCCGCTACCGGCATCGCTGGCTGCCGTACCTCCGGAACCGGTACGGCGACACGTTCAGCATGCGAGTTGCCCCGCACAACCGGCACTTCGTGGTGATCAGCCGGCCGGAGGAGTTGCGCTCGGTGTTCAGCGGACCGGCCACCGTCTTCCATGCCGGCGAGGGGAACGCCATCCTCGGCCCGGTCATGGGGCAACACTCGGTGCTGCTGCTGGACGAGGCGGAGCATCTGCGGGTTCGCCGGCTGCTGATGCCGGCGTTCCACGGCGCCTCGTTGCGCGGCTATCGCGAGTTGATCGGCGAGCTGACCCGCGAGGAGCTTTCCGGCTGGCCGGCCGGGGTGCCGTTCCGGGTGCACGACCGGACGGCGGCGCTGACCCTGGAAGTGATCCTGCAGGTGGTGTTCGGGGTCACCGACTCGGCCCGGCTGGCCGAGCTGCGGCCGGTGGTGGAGCAGGTGATCAACATCAGCCCGCTGGTCATGCTGGGCTGGTTCTACCCGCGGCTGCGAACCTGGTGGCCGTGGCGCCGGTTCTTCCAGATCCAGCGGGATCTGGACCGGCTGCTCTACTCCGAGATCGCCGAACGACGCGCCGCCCCGGATCTGGAAACCCGCCCGGACGTACTGAGCCAGTTGCTGCGGATATCGGCCGCCGACAGCGAGACCGGCCTGACCGATGCCGAGCTGCGGGACAACCTGACCACCCTGCTGCTGGCCGGTCACGAAACCACCGCCACCGCGCTGGCCTGGGCCTGCCACGAGCTGGCCCGCAACCCGGACGTGCAGCGGGCGGCCCAACTCGCCGCCGACGAGGGCGACGAGGAGTACCTGGAGGCGGTGGCCAAGGAGGCGATGCGACTGCACCCGGTCGTCTACGAGGTGGCCCGCCGGGTCACCGAGCCGATCGAGCTGGGCGGCTACCGGGTTCCGGCCGGCGCGACCGTGGTGCCCGCCATCGGCCTGGTGCAGTCCGATCCGCTGCTGCATCGCACACCGGCGCGGTTCGACCCGAACCGGTTCCTCGGCGAACCACCGGCGGCCAACAGCTGGATCCCGTTCGGCGGCGGAGTGCGCCGCTGTCTCGGCGCCGGGTTCTCCCTGATGGAGGCCACCCTGGTGCTCGGCGAGCTGCTGCGCCGGTTCGAGCTGACGCCGGTCCGGCCGGCCGCCGAGCCGGCCCGGCCACGCAACATCACGCTGGCGCCCGGCCGGGGCGCGACGGTCCGGCTGACCGCACGGCGTGCCCGGCCGTCGTGAGCCGTGCCCGAGAGCCTCGTCTGAGCCGGACGCTAAACCGTGCGGAGACTTGACCGAGGGCGCTTGACCGAACGGGTCCGACGGCGCGTGCCGCGGTGGCCGGTCAGCGAGCCGGCACGACCTCGCCGTCGGCAGGGGCGGGTTTCCGCTCCGCCGGCACCGGACTGCGCCGGATGACCACCACGGTGCGGTCGTCGGCCAGCTCGGTGGGCACCCGCTCCACCAGATACCGGGCAGCGCCGTCCCAGGTGTCCCCGTCCACCAGCAGTTCGACGTTCTGCTTGAACCGTTGGGTGCCGGCGTCCAGGCCACGCGCGCGGTCCTCGATCACGCCGTCGGTGTAGAGGAACATCGACTCGCCGGGCAGCAGGGTGCCGTACTCGGGCGTGCCGGTGAGTTCGGGCAGCACGCCGAGCACCGTGCCGGTCGCGGTGGACGTCCGCCAGGCCGGCAGCTGGCTCGGGCGGAACTGCATGGCCGGTGGGTGGCCGGCCGCGCGCAGGCCGTACTCGCCGCTGTGCAGGTCCAGGCACAGGTAGATCGCCGAGGCGAAGCCGAGCGACCACTGCTGCCGGGCGAGGTAGTCGTTCGCGGCCGGCAGGAACTCCTCCGGCGGCACCGCACCGAGCAGGCCGCCGACCGCGCCGGACAGCAGCAGTGCCCGGGGTCCGGCGGCGATCCCGCTGCCGGAGACGTCCACCACCGCCAGGTGCAGTACCGCGGACTCGCCGTCGCCGATCAGCCTGTTCGCCACGAAGTCGCCGCAGATGGCGGCTCCGTGCGCCGGGCGCTGTTCGATCTCGACCAGCCAACCGTCCGGCACCTCCGGCAACTGGGTCTGCACCAGCAGCCGCTCGCTGATCAGCCCGATCACGGTCTCCGCGCTGACCTCGCGTAGCCCGAGCGCGTCCCGGCGCCGTGCCTGCAACACCCCGACCAGGGCGGTCACCAGGATGATCGCGTAGCCGGAGTAGGACAGCACCTGCTCGCTGATCCCCTGCGTCACGAACATCGCGATCAGGCAGCAGGCCACCACCGCCAGTTCGATCAGCATGCCGGCCATGCTCAGCACCAGCGAGGACAGCACCACCACGATGACCACCACCGCGGCGATCTTGACCTCGCTGTTCTTGTTGACGATCGAGATCAGCGTGCCGAACACCAGGGCGGCAATCGCCAATCCGAGCGCCACCCGTTGGGTGGGACGCTCGCGCCGCGGCAGATAACGGCGAAGGCTGCGGACGATGCCGGAAGTCATGGTGAGGCCAACCTACCCCGCTCACGGCCGATCTGTAGACGATCGCAGACACCGGTGGCGGGATCGTAAAGCGGCCGGCTGCGAGCCGCGCCGCGCGCAGCCGGGTCGGCGATATGCGGCCGTTGCACGGCGGCTGCCCCGCGGATCGCTCCGGGTCGTACGCCCGGGTGGACTCCGGAGCGCGAGGGAGGAGTCCAGCCGGTCGAGCGGCTACGTCCGGCCGAGGGGCACCGCCGATACGGCAGGATGGGCCCATGACCGAGAGCAGCCCGTCGCCGCGCCGGCGCCGTCGCCGCGCCCGGCGAGCGGCCGCCGATCAGGCCGGCCGGGCGGCTGCCTCCGGCACCCCGGCGTCCTCCGGCGAGCCGGGTTCGGCCCCCGGGAGCTCCTCCTCGGACGGCACTCCGGCCGGCGGCTCGACTCCGGCCGGCGGCTCGGCTCCGGCCGTCCAGGCCGGAGGGACCGCTCAACCGGGCAAGGCAACCGTCGCGGCGGCCGAGGGGGCCGGCCGACCTGGTAAAGGGGCCGCCGTACCCGGTAAAGGGAGCGCCGTGCCGGGTAAAGGGAGCGCCGGCCAAGCCAAGCCAACCGCTCCGGCCAAGGGAGGACGCCGTGCTGCCGGCCGCCCGGCCGACAGTCAGCCGGCCAAGGACACCGACCGGGGATGGCGGGAGTTGCTCGGCAACGCACCGTCCCAGGTGGGGGTCAGTGGCGCGATGCGGGCCCGCGACGTCGCCCGCCCGGACGAGGCCGAGTTGGCAGCCGCCGAACGCGACCTGATCATCGTCCGGCGGCAGTGGAAGCCACCGGAGGAGTTGGGTCGGCGCTCCTGACTCCGCCGGCTCCTGAATTCGCCGGCTTCTGACTCCGGCCGGCTCCGGACGATCAGCCTTCGGCGGAGCCGCTCTGCTCGAAGCTGGTGAGCATGCCGATCCGCCGCACGTGTCGCGGATCGCCGGAGAACGGTGTGCCGAGGAATGTCTCGACGATCGCGATCGCCTCGTCCGTCGGATGCATCCGGGCCCCGATGCCTAGCACGTTGGCGTCGTTGTGCTGCCGGGCCAGGGTCGCCGTCTCGGTGTTGTAGGCCAGCGCGGCGCGCACCCCGGGCACCTTGTTGGCCGCGATCTGCTCGCCGTTGCCGGAGCCGCCGATCACCACGCCCAGGCTGCCGGGGTCGGCCACCACCCGCTGGGCGGTGGCGATGCAGTACGGCGGGTAGTCGTCACCCGGCTGGTACTCGGCCGGGCCGCAGTCGGTCACCTGGTGGCCGGCCGCGGACAGCCGGCTCAGCAGGGCGCCCTTGAGTTCGAAGCCGGCGTGGTCGCTGCCCAGGTACACCCGCATGCCGGTCATCGTGCCATCCGGACCGCCACGACGAACGGTCGGGTGGCTCGGCCGACCGGCCGCGACGGCTGGCCGGAACAGGCTCAAGCCACCAAAGGACCGCCAGCCGGAACCGGGCCGAGCCACTGAAGGACGGCCGGCCGGAACCGGGCCGAGCCACCGAGGGCCGAGCTAGCCGAAGCGGTAGTCCCCGCTGTCATCCCGGCCCAGCGGATGTTCGGCCACCGCGGCCTGGGTCGGGATGGCGGCGTAGACGTGCGGAAACTCCTCCCCCGCGTCGTACAGATCCTCCTCCACCACCGGCGCGGGCAGCCGGCCCGGGTCGAACTCCACCACGATCAGGCCGTCCTGGTCGTGGTAGCGCTCATTCGCCACCCGGCTCACCTGGTGGGCGTGGGAGAAGTGCACGAAGCCCTGCTCGGCCAGCGACGGCGGCCGGTAACTGCCCTCGGCGCAGGCCGTCCGCCAGTCCGCCTCGGCCACGATGTGATAGATCGACACGCTCAGTCGAACCGGGGGCTCTCGGTCCGGGTGCGCTTGAGTTCGAAGAAGTACGGGTAGCCGGCCAGCAACCGGGTGCCGTCCCAGATCCGCAGCGCCTCCTCACCGCGCGGGATGCGGGTCAGCACCGGGCCGAAGAAGGCAACGCCGTCGACGTGGATGGTGGGCGTGCCCACCTCGAAGCCGACCGGGTCCATGCCCTGGTGATGCGACTTGCGCAGCGCGTCGTCGTACTCGCTCGACTCGGCAGCGTCGGCCAGCGACTCGGGCAGGCCCGCCTCGGTCAGCGCCTCGACGATGGCGGCCCGGTCCAGCTCCCGGCCCTCGTCGTGCCGCCGGGTGCCGAGCGCGGTGTAGAGGTCGCGCAGCACGCCGGTGCCCGACTGCTGCTCGGCCGCGATGGCCACCCGGACCGGCCCCCAGGCCTTGTCCAGCATGGCCCGGTAGTTCTCGTCCAGGTCCCGGCCCTCGTTGAGCACCGACAGCGACATGACGTGGAAGGCCAGCTCGATGTCCCGGTGCTTCTCCACCTCGAGGATCCAGCGGGAGCTGACCCACGCGAACGGGCAAGCGGGATCGAACCAGAAGTCGACCTTGGCCCGGGCGGTGTCTGTGTCTGCGCTCGTCATAACCTCTCCACCTTCTGCCGAAAATTGTGAAACAATAGCTTCATTGAACGCGCGGTCTTGTCATGCCCGATCGCAACCCGGTCTGTGCGGTCGTGCATCGCCAGCGGCATATCGCCCGAACACAGTGTGAAGGAGCGGCATTCCGTGCCCAGCTCGAGCCAGCATCCGTCCACCACCGTCAGTGCTCCCGGCACCGGCCAGCTTGACCCGAATACCGTACAGACTCCAAATCTGACCAAGCAGGACGCCGCCCAGCGGGCCGGGCTGCTCCGGGTCGAGTCCTACGACGTGGTGCTGGATCTGAGCGCCGATGACGGCACGCCGGCGCGCCGGACGTTCCGTTCGAGGACCACGGTGACCTTCGAGGCGAACACGCCGGGCGCCTCGACGTTCATCGACGTGATCGCCGAGCGGTTCCACGAGGTCACCCTGAACGGCGCGCCGGTGGACGTCTCCGACTACCAGCCGGCGGACGGCATCGTGCTGCCCGAGCTCGCCGAACGCAACGTGCTGGTGGTCGACGCCGATCTGCTGTTCACCGCGATCGGCCAGGGCCTGCACCGCTTCGTCGACCCGGTCGACGACGAGGTCTACCTGTACAGCCAGTTCGAGACCACCGACGCCAAGCGGATGTTCGCCTGCTTCGACCAGCCGGACCTGAAGGCGACCTTCAGCCTGCGGGTGACCGCGCCGGCGCACTGGACGGTGGTCTCCAACGGCGCGATAAGCCTGGTCGAACCGGGCTCGAAGCCGAATACCCAGACCGTGCACTTCGCCACCACGCCACGGCTGAGCAGCTACCTCACCGCGCTGGTGGCCGGGCCGTACCACCGGGTGGCCGACGAGCACGACGGCATCGAACTGGGCCTGTTCTGCCGGCGGTCGCTGGCCGAACACCTCGACGCCGACGAGTTGTTCACCGTCACCAAGCAGGGCTTCGACTGGTACCACCGGAATTTCGGCGTCCGGTACGCCTTCGGCAAGTACGACCAGTTGTTCGTGCCGGAGTTCAACGCCGGCGCCATGGAGAACGCCGGCTGCGTGACCTTCCTGGAGGACTACGTCTTCCGCAGCCGGGTCACCGACTCCCGCTACGAGCGCCGGGCGGCCACCGTGCTGCACGAGATGGCGCACATGTGGTTCGGGGATCTGGTCACCATGCGCTGGTTCGACGACCTGTGGCTGAACGAGTCGTTCGCCGAGTGGGCCGGCACCACCGCCCAGGCCGAGGCCACCGACTGGGCCAATGCCTGGACCACGTTCGCCAACGTCGAGAAGACCTGGGCGTACAAGCAGGATCAGCTGCCGTCCACCCACTCGATCGCCTGCGACATCCCGGACGCCGAGTCGGTCGAGGTCAACTTCGACGGCATCACCTACGCCAAGGGCGCCAGCGTGCTCAAGCAACTGGTCGCCTACGTCGGCCGGGAGGATTTCCTGGCCGGCGTGCGGAAATACTTCGCCGATCACGCCTACGGCAACACCACGCTGGAGGATCTGCTCGGCTCCGTCAAGGCCGCCTCCGGCCGGGAACTGTCCGACTGGGCCAAGTTGTGGCTGGAGACCAGCGGGCTGAACACCATCCAGCCGAGCTACCAGCTGGACGAGTCCGGCAACATCAGCTCGTTCGCGGTGCTGCAGTCCGCGCCGGCCGAGGTGGCCCGGGACAACGTGCTGCGGCCGCACCGGCTGGCCGTCGGCCTCTACCACTACGACGGCAACACCGACGGCGGGCACCCGCGCGGCCGGCTGGTCCGCACCCAGCAGGTGCAGCTGGATCTGGACGGCGAGCGCACCGAGGTTCCCGCGCTGCTCGGCCTGCCGCGGCCGGACCTGGTGCTGACCAACGACGACGACCTGACGTACTGCAAGCTGCGGCTGGATCCGCACAGCCTGACCACCATGCGTACCGGCGGGCTGGCCGCGCTGTCCGACCCGCTGGCCCGGGCGCTGTGCTGGACGGCGGCCTGGGACATGGTGCGCGACGGCGAGTTGGCGACCCGCGACTACCTGGCGCTGGCGATCAGCAGCGGTCCCGGTGAGTCGGAGATCGGCGTGCTGCAGGCGGTGCAGAAGCAGACGCTGCGGGCGCTGGAGACCTTCGCCGATCCGGCGTGGGCGCCGACCGGCCGGGCCGAGTTCGCCGAGGTCGCGATCGCCGCGACGCTGGCCGCCGAGCCTGGTTCGGACCACCAGTTCGCCTGGGTGCACACGGTGATCCGCGCCGCCTGCACGGACGAGCAGGTCGAGTTCCTGACCGGCCTGTTCAATGGCGAACGGCAGCTGCCCGGGCTGAACGTCGACACCGACCTGCGCTGGGCGCTGCTGCAGTCGCTGGTCGCCCGGGGCCTGGCCGGCGAGGCCGAGATCGCCGCCACGGCCGCTGCCGACCGTGCCTCGGCCGGGGTCCGCTCGGCGGCCACCGCCCGGGCGCTGGTGCCCACCGCCGAGGCGAAGCAGCGGGCCTGGGACGCGGCCATCTCCGACGTCTCGCTGAGCAACGGCCTGATGCGGGCGACCATTGCCGGATTCGCCCATCCGCTGCAGGGTGAACTGCTCAGCCCGTACGTGCAGCGGTACTTCGCCCAGGCCGCCGACATCTGGCGGCAGCGCACTCCGGAGACCGCCGCGGAACTGATCACCGAGCTGTTCCCGAAGTGGGGCAAGGCCATCGACGCCGAGACAGTGCGACTGGCCGACGAGTTCCTGGCCGACACCGCGCAGCCGGCCGCGCTGCGCCGGCTGGTCAGCGAGGGACGTTCGGAGGTGGCCCGGGCGCTGGCCGCGCGGGAGGCGGACCGGTCAGCCGGCTGACCCGTCGCTGGGGTTCCCGACCGCCGCGGTCAGGCACCCGGCAGGTCAGGCACTCCGGCGGGTCAGGAACCCGGCGGTCAGGCACTCCAGCGGTCAGGTACCCCGGCGGGTCAGGAACCCGGCGGTCAGGAACCCCAGGTCGGCCGAAGCGGGAAGTGCGCCTCGCCGGAGCCCGGCACGTTCACCAGCAGCACCTGGTGCAGCTGGACGCCGTTCTGCTGGAAGCCCAACCGGGAACCGGCCATGTACAGGCCCCAGACCCGCGCGGTGGCCTCGCCGACGTCGGCCACGCAGGCGTCCCAGTTGCGCTGCAGGTTGGCGCACCAGTGCGCCAGGGTGAGCGCGTAGTGTTCGCGCAGGTTCTCCTCGTGCCGCACCTCCAAGCCGGCGTCCTGCGCCTCGGAGATGATCCGGCCGACCCCGGTCAGCTCGCCGTCCGGGAAGACGTACCGGTCGATGAAGTGGCCGGGTAGCGCCTTCTGCTTGTTGTCCGGACGGGTGATGCAGTGGTTGAGCAGCCGGCCGCCGTCGCGCAACTTGCCTTTGAGGAAGCCGAAGTAGGCCGGGTAGTTGTGCACCCCGACGTGCTCGAGCAGCCCGATCGAGCTGATCGCGTCGTACCCGCCGCCCGGCGCGTCCCGGTAGTCGCTGTGCAGGATTTGCACCGTGCCGGAAAGGCCTTCACGCTCGACCGCCGCCGCACCCCAGCTGGCCTGCTGCTCGGACAGCGTGACGCCGACCACCGAGACCCCGTAGTGCTTGGCGGCGTGCATGGCCATGCCGCCCCAGCCGCAGCCGACGTCGAGCAGCCGCATGCCCGGTTCCAGGCCGAGCTTGCGGGCCACCAGGTCGAACTTCTCCTCCTGCGCCTCCTCCAGGCTGGCGTCCGGTTTCGGGAACACCGCGCAGGTATAGGCCATCGACGGCCCCAGCACCTTCTCGTAGAAGGAGTTGGACACGTCGTAGTGCTTGCCGATGGCGTGCGCGTCCCGGCTGCGGGAGTGCCGCAGGCCCTCCAGGGTGCGCCGCCAGCGCGGCAGCGACTCCTGCGGTGGCGGCGCGGGCGGCACCAGGTTGCGCCAGCCGAGCGCGGAAAGCAGGGTGGTGAGTTCCTTCGGCGACGGCCGGCGGAACCGCCAACCGCCCAGCAGCTTCAGCGCCTGGTACGGATCGCCCGGGTGCGCGCCGTGCAGCAGCAGGTCACCGGCCACGTACGCCCGGGCCAGCCCCAGGTCACCCGGCGCGGTGGCCAGGTAGCGCAGGCCGCGCTCGGTGGCCAGCTCCAGGGTGACCGGCGCGTCGGCCGGACCGAAACTGCTGCCGTCATAGGCGACGAACCGCATCGGCGGCTCCTCAATTGCCAGCATCGCGACCACATCGGCCAGCTTCATCGCCGTCCCACCGCCTTCTCGTACAGCCCGGTCAGCCGATGTCCGGGATCGTAGGTCCGTTTCAGCTCCTGGTAGGTCTGCCCACCGTAGATCCGGTCGAAGCTCTCCCGGTCGTAGTAGGCGTCCGAGTACAGCGACTTGTGCCCGTCGTGCTCGGCCACCGCCGCCTCGATCAGCCGGTTCATGTCCCCGTCGGCCCGGCCCTCGGCGATCGGCACGCTGCCCCAGAACCCGACGTTCACGTAGATCTGGCCGCGGCTGAGCGGATACAGCGGCCACGGCTGCGCCGGTTCGGTGGTTCCGGCAGGCTCCCCCGGCGGGCCGGCCAGCTGCAGCGGGCACAGCCAGACCGGTGACATCCGGACGTTCTCGGCGAACCAGGCCAGGAACTCCGCGGTGCGCTGCACCGGAATCTCCACGTCCTGCACCACCCGTTCGCGCGGCGCCTCCCGGCGAACCCGGGTGATCTTCTCCGCCACCCCGAACCGGTGGTCCAGGCCGATCAGCCGGTGGTAGACGTCGCTGCGCCGGTACCGGGCCGGCCACAGCCGGCGGATCAGCGGATGCTGCACGCCGAACGCGGCCGAGCACCAGAACCAGTCGGTGTCCCAGCGCCACAGGTAGTCCGAGACGCTCAGGCAGTCCCGGGCCAGTTCCGGGATGGACCGGTAGAAGATCCGCTGCCCGGTGTAGTCGCTGGTGCCGGAAACCCCCGCCTCCGCCGGGGAGTTCACCCAGCGGCCGAGCGTCAGGTACGACTCCGCCGGGGAGAACATCACGCCGTCCAGGAAATCCACCGGTTCGTCCTGCCAGCTGCGGCCGACACTGATGCTCTCGATCGCCGCGGCGAGTTCGGTCAGCTCGGTGAACCGGACGTGCCGCAGCCCGACGAACGGCCGGATCTGCTCCAGCTCGATCCGCAGCCGGACCGCGTAGCCGAGGCTGCCGTAGGAGTTCGGGAATCCCCGGTACAGGTCGGGATACTGGCTCGGGCTGACCGTGAGCAGCTCACCGGCACCGGTGAGTACGTCCAGCTCCAGCACCGATTCGTGCGGCAGGCCGTTGCGGAACGACGTCGACTCGATGCCCAGCCCGTTCACCGCGCCGCCCAGGGTGATCGTCCGCAGCTGCGGCACCACCTTCGGCATCAGGCCGTGCCGGAGGGTGGCCGCGACCAGGTTCTCGTAGCTGCACATGCCCTGCACGTCGGCGGTCCGGTTGCCGGCATCGATCGAGATTACCCCGGTCAGGCCGGATACATCGAGGCCGGCGGTCTGCAGCTCGGTACGCGGCCGGAACAGGTTCGAGGTGCGTTTGGCCAGCCTCACCGGCTGGCCGGCCGGGATGGCTTGGTAGGACGTGCGCAGCCGCTCCACGGCGGTGGCGTGGGTGGCGCTCTCAGGCAGCAGTGAGGTCATCACCGCACACCATATCCAGCGACCGGGGACCGCGTCCTCCGGCTCGGCCGAGTGTCGGCGGGTGCGCCGGTGGGTGTGTCGGCGGGTGCGTCAGGCCAGCAGCGTCTCCAACCGCGCGTAGGTCGGTTCCATGCCCTCGACCATGCCGGAGTCGAGCGCCTGATCGCGCGCCTCGCGGTCGGGGTAGGTGTGCACCTGGGTGAGCAGCGTGCCCTCGCCGAGCGGGGTCAGCGTGATGACCTGCACTGTGTCGGGCCCGTCGTCGCCGAACATGCGCTCGGTGGTGACGAGCCGGTGCGGCGCCTGTGCGTCGAGTAGTTCGCCGCCGAACTCGAAGCCGTCGGTGCCGTCCTCGCGTGCCCACCCGAACCGGTACGTCCCGCCGACGGTGGTCGTCCAATCGCACTTGGTCATCACCCAGCCGTCGGGACCGAGCAGCCACTGGCGCATGAGTTCCGGTTCCATGTGGGCCCGCCAGACCTGCTCGACCGAGCCACGGATGACGCGGCTGACGCGGATCCGGGTCTCGCTGAGGACGTCGAGCGTGGTGCCCCGGCCGGCCGCGAACGACTGCAGGTCGGCGAGCACGTCGTCCATCTGCGCCATCGCGGAGCGCAGCCCCTCCTCCATGCCCATCTCGAGCAGCTGGGCGAGGGCCTCGGCCGACGGGAAGTGGGTGGTGGTCGTGACCCGAGACCCGTCCGACGTCGATTCGAACCAGAAGCTCATGGACATCGATGGCATGTCCGTGTTGGGCGTTCCGTCGGGAAGGGCGAAGCCGTCGCGGACCTCGAACGACGCCACATCGCCCTCGGGCTCCTTGACCTCGGACCACTCCCAGTAGCCGCCGTGCGTCGACCCGTCCGGCCCGGTCATGACGTACGTGCTCACGCCGCCGGGGAAGGCGTCGTGTCGG
>DASUAC010000207.1:0-2720 GCA_035763985.1 Jatrophihabitans sp.
GAAGTACACCAGCACCGGCAGCGGGCCCGGCGCGTCCGGCCGGTACAGCCGCAGCCGGATCTGCCCGCCACTGCCGGGGAATTCTCGATCGACGACCTGGTGCACCGGCTCCGGGTCACCGGCGCCGGCCTGGATGTCGGCGAGGTCCGCGGCCCGGGCCTCGGCCAGCGTCCGGGTGTACAGCGGCGGCACCCCGGTCTCCACCCGGCGCTGCCGGACCTGCTCGGCCTGTGGGTTCAGCGGCATGGCCGGCCCAGCAGGTCACGGCCGCGGGCGGTCACTCCTGCCACAGCACCGGGCAGTATTCCGGGTCGGCGTAGTCCGGCCTGCCGTCCGGCGTCCGGCGCACCAGCGCGTCGTGGTTGTAGCCGGCCAGCTGGCCGGTGGACAGCCGGAACTCCCGGAAGGCGTTGTCGCCGTCCTGCAGGTGCAGCGAGATCGCCCGGCGCGGCCGGTCGGACAGGTTCGGCCCGCTGCCGTGGTAGGTACGGCAGTGGTGGAAGCTCATGTGGCCCTTGGGAATGTTCATCTGCACCTTGCGGACCCCGGCGCCGTTGTGGGCGGCGTTGTCGGTCAGCATCTGCTCCAGTTCGGACTTGTCCCGCTCGGCGAAATGCAGCACGGTGCTGTCCCGGGCGCCCACCTCGGCCCACCGGTGGCTGCCGTCCACCATGGTGATGGTGCCCATCTCCGGGCCGCAGTCGTGGAACGGGATGAAGGCGGTGAGCATCTTCTCCGAGGAACTCGAGGACCAGTAGTGCTTGTCGAAGTGCCAGGGCACGACGTTGGTCGGCTCACCGGCGATCGGCGGCTTGTAGATCATGGTGCTCTGGAAGATCCGGATGCTGCTCGCCTGGGCGAGCCGGGCGGCCACCGCGCCGATCAGCGGCTTGCGCAGGATCTTGGCGATCGAGTCGCTCTCGAAGTGCACGTAGTCGTGGTGCCGCTGCACCGGGCCGTGCTCCGGACGCCAATAGGCGATCTTCGGCGGATGGAACGGCAGCAGGTGGTCCCGTGCGCCGGCGTAGAAGTCGTCGCTGGCCGCGGTCAGCGCGTCGACCTCCTCGTCGGACAGCAGCTTCTGGGACAGGTACCAGCCGTGCTCGGCGTAGAAGTGGACGTCCTCCTCGCTCGGCAGCAGCGCCAGTTCCTCTTCGGTGAGGGTGAATTCGTTGATCGGCATCGTTTCCTAAACTCCCGTGGTCTGTGCGTCGGGTTGAGCAACCAACGGCGTCGGCGCGTGCACCATCTCGCGTTCCTTCGCCTCGTACAGCGCCTTGATGTTGCCGCTGCCGAACAGCCGGGCGCCGCGGCGTTCGATCACCTCCATGAAGAAGGTCCGCCGGACGTGGCTGGATTCGGCGAAGATCTGCAGCAACTGACCCCAGTGGTCCCGGTCGACCAGGATGCCCAGCCGGCCGAGCTCGGCCACCGGCGCGTCCACCGCGCCGACCCGCGCCTCCAGGGTCTCGTAATAGCTGGCCGGGGTCTTGAGGAACCGCACGCCGCGTTCGGAGAACCGGCCCACCGTGCTGACGATGTCATCGGTGATCAACGCGACGTGCTGCACTCCGGCACCGCCGTGCCAGTGCAGGAAGTCGTCGATCTGGCCCGGCCGGCGGCTGGTGTCCGGTTCGATCACGGTGTAGGTGACCAGGCCGGATTTGCTTTGCACCACCGTCGAATTCATGCCCTGGCCGGCCACCTGGATGTACTCGGAGAAGATGTTGTCGAAGTCGAAGACCCGCTGGTAGAACTCCACGGTCGCCCGCAGCTCGCCGGCCGGCACGCACACCGCGAAGTGGTCGATCAGCTGTACCAGCGGCTCGGCCAGGATGGGCGGGGTGGCGACCGGCTGGATCGCACCCGGCAGGAAATCGGTGCGGGAGTCGACCCCGGCCCGGATCGGCAGGCCGCCCGGCCCGCGCCGTTCCACCAGGCGATGGATCACGTCGCCGAAGCCGGCCACCTCGGCCACGATCACGGTGCTGTCGAAGTCGGAGTAGGACTGCGGATGGCTCAGCGGCTGGGCGCCGCGGCTGACCAGTTCGTCGAAGCTGGCCGCCACGTCGTCGGTCTCCATCGCGATCACCGCGACCCCGTCACCGTGCCGCAGCACGTACTCGGTCGCCGGGTGCTCCGGGTACAGCCCCGAGGTGAGCACCAGGTTGATGCCCGCCTGGGTCATCAGCAGCGACCGCTGGCCGACCAGCCCGGTCTCCGGACCACCCTGTCCGGTAACGGTGAACCCGAACGCGGCACTGTAGTAGAACGCCGACTGCTGCGCGTCGCCGACGAACAACTCGATGTGGTCGATGCCGTGAATGTTCATGTGCCGCTTCCTTGCTCGTCGGTGGAGCGCTGCTCGTCGGTGGAGCGCTGTTCGGTGGCGCGCTGTTCGGTGGCGCGCTGTTCGGTCGCGCGCTGTTTGTCAGGACGGGCGTCCGAAGCCGCATTGCCCGGGACGCGAAGGGATGCACTGGTCCGGCCCAGCAGCAGGCTGACGTTCTGCCCGCCGAAGCCGAAGGAATTGGATATCGCGTGCTTCATCCGCGCGTCGCGCGCGGCGTTGGGCACGACGTCGAGCGGGATGGTCGGATCCGGCACGTCGTAATTGATCGTCGGCGGGATGCGCTGGTTCTGCAGGGTCAATAGCGTGATCACCGCTTCGATCGCGCCGGCGGCCGACAAGGTGTGCCCGATCATCGACTTGTTCGACG
>DASUAC010000208.1:0-5801 GCA_035763985.1 Jatrophihabitans sp.
CGAGCAGGCCCGCTACGACGTCGCCGACCGATACCTGCAGCCGGCCGAACGGTCCCACTGGCTGGCCGTCATCGCCGATCGGCTGCGCAGCCGGATCGCCGGCACCCCGGCCGACGACGAACGGCTGCTCACCCTGTTCCGCTACCTGATCGAGTTCTCCGGCGACGTCGCCGAGCTGCGCGGCTTCCTCGCCGGTGACGGGGTGCCGGCCGGTGTCGAGATCGACAACGACACCAGCTGGCGGATCCTCTACCGGCTGGCGGTGCTCGGCGAGGTCGACGAGGCGGAGATCGATTCCGCGTTCCGGGCCGAGCCGAACGCGCAGGCCGAGCAGTTCGCGTTCAAGGCCCGCGCCGGCCGGCCCGATCCGGAGGCCAAGCGGGACGCCTGGGAATCGATCATGCGGGACCCGACGCTGTCCAACTACCAGCTGTGGTCGCTGTCCGAGGGTTTCTGGCAACCGGAGCAGCTCGAACTCACCGAGCCGTACGTGCAGCGGTTCTTCGAGGAGATGCCGGACGCGGCCAAGCTGCGCGGCGACCTGGTGCTGGACGTGCTGCTGCGCACGTTCTACCCGCGGTACGCGGCGAGTGAGCAGACGCTGGCGCGGGCGGCGGAGCTGGTCGGCCAGGAGGACATCTCGCTGCCGCTGCGCCGCCGGGTCGCTGATTTCACCGATGACCTGCGGCGGGTCGTGAACTCCCGGGCGAGGAACCGGTGAGGTTCTCCTTGCCCGGTAAGAACTTCGGCCGGCCAGCCTGCTGCACGCGGCTGGCCGGCCGAGCCCCACGCCCAGACCGAGCCTTAGGCCCCGGCCGAGCCTCAGGCCCAGACCGAGCCCCACGCCCAGACCGAGCCTTACGCCTAGGCCGAGCCTTAGGCCCGGACCGAGCCCCAGGCCCCGGTCCGGCCTACGCCGGGTTGGCCGGCTCGGTCGGCTCGCCGTACTCGACCAACTCGATCAGGGTGGCTGCCGGTTTGCGCAGGTACATGAAGGCAACTCGCATGCCCGGCCGGGCGCCGGCGCACGGCGTGGCGTCGATCTGCACGAAGCCGGCGGCCCGCAGCCGGGCCAGTTCCGGTTCCAGCTCATCGACCTCGAACGCCAGGTGATAGAGCCCCGGGCCCTGTTTGGCCAGCCGCTCGGCCACCGCCGAATCCGGCCGTACCGGCGAGACGAGCTCCACCGCCGGCTGGCCGGCACCGGAAGAATGCGACCAGAACTCGCAGGACACCCCGTACGCCTCGGCCACCGCTGCGTCGTCCCGGCGCAGGCCGAGCGCGGTCAGGAACGGCGCCAGCACCGCGGGGTCGTCGGTGGCCAGGCCGATGTGGTCGATTCCCTTGATCACGCCGCAACCCTAGCCGACCCCGGCCGGCCCTCCGGCGGCCGCTCGCGGGTCCGGCTTGTGCCGTACTTCTCAGCTAATTGTCGGGTCGAGTAGGGTTTCCGGCGCATCGGATAAGTCAAAACTCTGGATGGGATGATCGAGCCAACGATGAACAACTTCAACTTCCTGGTCGGAAACTGGACCGTGGCCAACCGGAAGCTGCGCGAACGACTGGTCGGCTGCCAGGAGTGGGAGGAGTTCGAGTCGAGTTCCGTCGCCTGGAACCTGCTCGACGACGCCGCGCAGGTGGATCAGTTCACCTTCCCGGACTCCTCGACCGCGCTCACCCTGCGGCTGTTCGATCCGCACCGGCAGGAATGGTCGCTGCGCTGGGCGGCCAGCTCCGACGGGGTGCTGCTGCCCCCGGTGATCGGCCGGTTCGACGACGACGGCGTGGGTACCTTCTACGGTGACGACGAACACCAGGGCACCCCGGTACGGGTTCGCTACGTCTGGTCGGACATCACCGAGAACTCGGCCCGCTGGGAGCAGGCGTTCTCCACCGACGGCGGCCAGAGCTGGGAGATCAACTGGACCATGCAACTCACCCGAAAGCAGTAACCCGCTAACGCTGTCTATGCAGCTGCCGGCCGGTATCCGGCCGGCCACCCGCTGGAAAGGACTTCCCGTGCGAGATTTCCGATTCGGATTCACCCTGGCCTCGCCCAAGTCGCAGGCCGAGCTCGTCGACGTCTGCAAGCGCGCCGAGGACTACGGCTACGACATGGCGGTCGGGGTCGATCACCTCGGCCCCAACCGGACCGGCCCGTTCCTGGCGGCGATGGCCGCGGCCGCGCACTGCAAGCGGATGAAGGTCGGCACCTACGTGCTCGACATCGGCTTCTGGCACGGCGCGCTGGTCGCCCGCGACGTCGCGTCGCTGATGCGGATGACCGACGGACGGTTCGAGCTCGGCCTCGGCACCGGGGTGGTCAAGGCCCAGTTCGACCGGTACAGCTTCCGCTGGCCCACCTTCGCCGAACGGGTGGCGAAGGTGTCCGAGACGATCGACACCATGCATGAACTGCTGGCCGAGGAGGACGACGTGCCGGTGCCGCCGATCCTGGTCGGCGGCGGCGGTGACCTGATGATGCGGCTGGCTGCGGAGAAGGCCGACATCGCCAGCTTCGCCGGCCGGATGCACGTGCACGGCCAGCCACCCGGCACCCTGCGGATCGCGACCCGGGCCGAGATCGAGGACCGGGTCAAGTTCTTCGAGGCAGCTGCGGGCGACCGGGTCGACCAGGTCGAGCGCAACCTCTTCGTGCTGGAGGTGGTGGTCACCGACGACCGGCGGGCAGCCGCCCAGGTGGTCGCCGACGCGTACGCGCCGCACAGCAACGTCGACGACCTGCTGGAGTCGCCGAACGTGATGTTCGGTACCGAGGAGGAGATCACCCAGCAGATCCTGGACAGCCGGGAGAAGTACGGTTTCACCTACTTCACCGTGCAGCGGCCGCACATGGAACCGCTCGGCCCGATCATCGAAAAGGTGCGCAGCCGGGCCTAACCGGATTCATCGGACTCGACGGCCGGCGGAGCAATGTGCCCGCCGGCCGTCGTATGCGCACTCCGCTATGTCCTGCATGCATATGCACACAGTGCCCACACAGTCCCTGGCGTACAGTGCGCGACAAAACTCGGCATAACAGCATGCCCGGCGGCATATTCGTGCAGCGTCACGGATAGCCCGACGTTTCGTTAGGACGGACATGCGGACCCCCGTGCGTCGTTCCCGAATTCTGATCGCCGGCGGCAGCTGCCTGCTCGCCGGCCTGTTCGTGGTACAGGCCCGGTTGGCCGAGGGCTCCACCCCCGGCTCCGGCACTGTCACCACCACCAGCAGCGCCACCTGGGCCGGTGGCCCGTTCCTGGTCGCCAACGTCACCGGCACCGCCGGCACCGTGGACTGCAGCGTGCCGCAATCCTGCGACGACTACGCGCTCACGGTCAGCACGCCGGCCGGCACCGGTGACACCGAGGACCTCAAGATCACCGTCGGCTGGCAGAACAGCGCGGGCGACTTCGACGTCTACGTGCTGGACTCGGCCGGCAACGAGGTCGCGTCCTCGGCGTCCTCGTCCGACCCGGAGACGGTGATCATGCCGCCCACCAGCGGCAGCTACACCGTTCGGGTGGTGCCGTTCAACCCGCTCGGCCAAAGCTATTCGGCCACCGCGGCGGTGGTGGCCAAGCCGGCCGACTCGGCCCCGCCGGGCACCGCGCCGGCGCCGAGCTTCACCAACTACGGCGCGCCCGAATCGATGAGCAACGCGCACAGCGCCGGCGAGCCGTCCATCGGCGTGTCCGACCAGACCAACTCGACCTTCTACCAGTCCTACACATCGACCTACCGGGTGAAGTTCGACGACTCGGTCTCGCCGGCCACCGCGAGCTGGAGCGACGTCTCGGCCACCCTGTCGAACGGCTGCCCGCAGGGCTCGACCACCTCGCTGGACCCGATCCTCTACACCGACCGGAGCACCGGACGTACCTTCCAGTCGCAGCTGTCCGGCGTCGACTCGCTGACCTGCTACACCGACGACGAGGGCGCCAGCTGGCACCCCAGCCAGGGCGGCGGGATCCCGTCCGGGGTGGATCACCAGAGCCTGGGCGGCGGCAACTTCGTCGCCGGTGACCCGCTGAACGCCACCAACCTCTACTCCCGCGCCGTCTACTACTGCAGCCAGGACATCGCGACCGCGTTCTGCGCGCTGTCCCGCAACGGCGGCGTCACCTTCGGCGCCGGCGTCCCGATCTACAGCCTGCTCGACTGCGGCGGCCTGCACGGGCACGTCCAGGTGGCGCCGGACGGCAGCGCGTACGTGCCGAACAAGAGCTGCGACGGCCACCAGGGGGTGGCGGTGTCCAGCGACGACGGCACCAGCTGGGCGGTACACACCGTGCCGAACAGCGTGCCCGGCGACAGCGACCCGGCGGTGGGCCTCGGCAGCAACGGCACCGTCTACCTCGGCTACGCCAACGGCGACGGCACCCCGCACGTGGCGGTCAGCCTGGACAAGGGCCAGAGCTGGACGTACGACTTCAACGTGGGCGCCTCGCTCGGCATCAAGAACACCGTGTTCCCGACCGCGGTGGCCGGCGACGACAACCGGGCGGCGATCAGCTTCCTCGGCACCACCACCGCCGGCAACTACCAGGACACCGCGAACTTCACCGGTGTCTGGCATCTCTACACCGCATTCACCTATGACGGCGGGGCAACCTGGACCACCGTGGACGACACCCCGAACGATCCGGTGCAGCGCGGCTCGATCTGCACCGGCGGCACCACCTGTGGCAACGACCGCAACCTGCTGGACTTCATCGGCTCGACGATCGACAACCGCGGCCGGGTGGAGGTCGCCTACGCCGACGGCTGCACCGGCGCCTGCGTCACCGGCACCACGAACAACTTCGACGCCTACGCCTCGATCGCCCGGCAGTCCGGCGGACTGGGCCTGTACGCGGCCTACGACCCGGCGGCCCACCTGACGATGAGCGGCCTGACCGCGACGGCCGGCCCGAACGGCCAGTACACGCTGACCGCGACGATGTCCGACATCGGTGGCCGACCGGCCACCGCGCCGGTGCGGTTCCTGGTGGACGGCAACCCGCTGTCCACCAGCTCGGCGGTCGCGCTGCTGCCGGGCGGCTCGACCGCGCTGACCGCGGTCTGGCATCTCACCGGGCAGGGCAAGACGCACACCATCACCGCCGTCGCGGATCCGGCCAACGTGGTCGCCGAATCCAACGAGAACGACAACCGGCGGACGATCACCCTCAAGGTGAAGTGAATAGGGCTGCTCCGCGCGCCGCGCTGGCCGGTGCCGCTGCCTGCTGCGCGCTGGTCCTGACCGGCTGCGGCTCCTCCGGCAAGGGGGATGCGGATGCCGATGCTTCGTCCCGGAGCCCGGTCGGCGTGGCCAGCGCGGTGTGCGTGCAGCAGGCCAAACCGGTCGGCCTGCCGGCCGGCTTCCCGGCCGACTTCCCGATGCCGCCGGGCACCGTGGTCTACGCAGCCGACGACCGCGGCGCGGACGGCATCGTCGTCACCGGGGTGACCGCGACCGCGTTCAAGCAGGTGCTGTCATCGTTGCAGACCGGGTTGCCGGCACACGGCTTCACCCCGGACGAGGGCGAGACCGAGCCGCACGACGCCGAGTCGAACTGGCGCTCGGCCGGTTACACCGGCCGCTGGGCGATCCGGGAGATCCCGCAGTGCAGCGGCGAAACCCTGGTGAACGTGCTGGCCCGGGCCAACGCGTCCACATCGCCGACCGGCTAGGCCACACCTCCCCCGGCGACTGATCAAGACCGCGATCCGGTGTGCCGGCACCGGCGCGGTCTTGACCATTCCGCGGTCTTCATCAGGTGTCAGCGGGTTCAGGCGAAGAACGCGTCGTCGCC
>DASUAC010000209.1:0-18671 GCA_035763985.1 Jatrophihabitans sp.
AGAACTGGGTGCTGCCCGCGGCCGCCGCGGTGCTGGTGGCGCTGCTGGTCGGCTCGGCGCTGATCGGCACCAAGTTGCTGCACTCGGCCGGCCCGGCCGCCAAGCCGAGCCCGACGCTGAGCCAGCCGACGGCCAGCACCCCGCCGCCGTCGAACCCGACCAGCCCCGCGCCGTCCAGCCCGGCCACCAGCTCTGCGCCGTCGAAGCAGAGTTCCGCCGGGGTGGCCGGCCCGGCGGGCGGTCCGGTGCCGGCCGGCTTCGCCGGTTACGACCTGACCTGGGTGAGCAACCAGGACGGCTGGGCGCTGGGCACCGCGCCGTGCGGCAACCCGCCGTGCACCTCGATCCTGCGCACCACCGACGGCGGCGCGAGCTGGGTCGGCATCCCCGCCCCGCGGGCCTTCCTCGAGGGGGTCGACACCTGCGACACCGCCTGCGACCTGATCAGCCACCTGCGCTTCGCCAACCGGCTGGTCGGCTACGCCTACGGCCAGAACGCGCTGTACCTGACGACCGACGGCGGCAGCAGCTGGCGCCAGCAGCAGGGCGGCTACGCCTACGGCCTGGAGGTGGTGGCCGGCTCGGTGCTGCGGGTGTCGGCGCAGGCCCCCGGTTGCGCGCCGGGCTGTAACTTCCGGGTGCAACGGGCCGCGATCGGCGGCGACTCCTGGCAGGACGTCTCGCTGCCGTCCGGCGGCCGGCAAGCCGGGGCGCAGCTCGCCGTCAACGGCCACACGGTCGTACTGGCCACCTTCGCGAACACAGCCGGCGGGGCCGAGGACGCCACCGCGGTGCTGTTCACCTCGCGGGACGGCGGCAGTAGCTGGCAGAAGGTCGGCGAGCCGTGCCCGCGGTCAGGTTCGCTCGAGGTGGACACCAGCGGGGTGACCGCCGCGCCGGACGGCTCGATCAGCGTGCTGTGCCAGCCGCGGATGCCCGGACGTGGCGCGTTCACCGCGACCTCGACCGACGGGACCCACTTCGCGGCCGGTGGCCCGGTGCCCGGCTCTGCCGCGGACGCCATCGGCGCGGTGTCGGCCGCCGGCCTGTTCGTCCTGACCGACCGGGACGGCCTGTACCGCAGCACCGACTCGGGAGCGCATTGGAGCAAGGTGTCCGCCGGCCCACCGGGCGGCCGGTACATCGGCTTCGAGTCGACGACCGTGGGCCGGGTGATCGGCGGCCGGGCAGGGACCGGTCCGGACGGCACCTGGACCACCACCGACGGCGGCCGGAGCTGGACGTACCACAGCTTCGGCTGATCCTTCTTTCCCAGTCGCAGCTTCGGTGATCCGCCGGGCGCCGTCCACCCCTCGGAGGTCCGGCGGCCCCGCCCGGCGCCGTCCCGGTGACCGGTCCGGCGGCGCGTATGCGCGGGCTCGGCCTACCCGGTGTTGAGGGCTGGCACTCTCACGACTAGAGTGCTAGCCGAAGGACATCGGCTGGCACCCGCGACGACAGCCGGAGCCGGACACAACCTGACATCAGATTCGCAAGACCCTGATTGACCCCTAAGGAGGGGAGCTGAGCGTGACCGCCACGAAGGTCAACATCAAGCCGCTGGAAGACCGGATCGTCGTGCAGGCCCTGGAGGCCGAAACCACCACCGCGTCGGGCATCGTCATCCCGGACACCGCCAAGGAGAAGCCGCAGGAGGGCACTGTCCTCGCGGTCGGCCCGGGCCGGGTCGACGACAAGGGCAACCGGATTCCGATCGACGTCCGCGAGGGCGACGTCGTGCTGTACTCGAAGTACGGCGGCACCGAGGTTCGCTACGCCGGCCAGGACTACCTGGTGCTGTCGGCGCGCGACGTGCTCGCCATCGTCGAGAAGTAGTCTCCGCACTCGAAACGCCCCGGCTGCGCCTACCAGCGCACCGGGGCGTTCTCGGTTGCCGAACGTCGAGGAATCTCGGCTGGCAACGCTGACACAGCCGGGACGTTCTCGGCTGGGAACGCCAAAGACATTTCAGAGAGGATTGCCACAGAATGTCGAAGCTCCTCAGCTTCAACGAGGACGCCCGCCGCGCGCTGGAGCGGGGCGTGAACAAGCTGGCGGACACCGTCAAGGTCACCCTCGGCCCGCGCGGCCGCAACGTGGTGCTGGACAAGTCCTTCGGCGCCCCACTGATCACCAACGACGGGGTGACCATCGCCCGGGAGATCGAACTGGTCGACCGGTTCGAGAACCTCGGCGCCCAGCTGGTCAAGTCGGTGGCCACGAAGACCAACGACGTGGCCGGTGACGGCACCACGACCGCCACCGTGCTGGCCCAGGCGCTGGTCGCCGCTGGCCTGCGCAACATCGCCGCGGGCGCCAACCCGGCCGGCCTCAAGCGTGGCATGGACGCCGCGGTGGACGCGGTGTGCGGTGCGCTGGACTCCGCCGCCACCTCGGTGCAGAGCGAGCAGAGCATCGCCCACGTGGCGACCATCTCGGCTCAGGACCAGCAGATCGGCCAGCTGATCGCCGAGGCGATGACCAAGGTCGGCAAGGACGGCGTGATCACCGTCGAGGAGGCCAACACCCTGGTCACCGAGCTGGAGTTCACCGAGGGCATGCAGTTCGACAAGGGCTTCATCTCGCCCTACTTCGTCACCGACCCGGAGGGCATGCTCGCCTCCTTCGACGACCCGTACCTGCTGATCACCACCCAGAAGATCAGCTCGATCGCCGACATCCTGCCGTTGCTGGAGAAGGTGATCCAGGCCAACAAGCCACTGGTCGTCATCGCCGAGGACGTCGAGGGTGAGGCGCTGTCCACCCTGGTGGTCAACGCGATCCGCAAGACCTTCGCGGCCGTCGCGGTGAAGGCGCCGTACTTCGGCGACCGGCGCAAGGCGTTCCTGCAGGACCTGGCGATCGTCACCGGCGGCCAGGTGATCTCACCCGAGGTCGGGCTCAAGCTGGACCAGATCGGCCTGGACGACCTGGGCCGGGCCGGCCGGGTGGTGATCACCAAGGACACCACCACGGTCACCCACGGCGCCGGGACGCAGGCCGACATCGAGGCCCGGATCGGCCAGCTGCGCAACGAGATCGAGAACACCGACTCCGACTGGGACCGGGAGAAGCTGCAGGAGCGGCTGGCCAAGCTGGCCGGCGGGGTCGGCGTGATCAAGGTCGGTGCCGCCACCGAGGTGGAGCTGAAGGAGAAGAAGCACCGGATCGAGGACGCCATCTCGGCCACCCGGGCGGCGGTCGAGCAGGGCATCATCGCCGGCGGTGGTGCGGCGCTGCTGCACACCGAGAGCGCGCTGGACGGGCTGAGCCTCACCGGCGACGAGGCGGTCGGCGTGTCCATCGTGCGGCGCGCACTGGCCGAACCGCTGCGCTGGATCGCCAACAACGCCGGGCTGGAGGGCCACGTGGTGGTCAGCAAGGTGCGCGGCCTGGCGGCGAACGAAGGCCTGAACGCGGCCACCGGCGAGTACGAGGACCTGCTCAAGGCTGGCGTGGTCGACCCGGTGAAGGTGACCAAGGCCGCGCTGGCCAACGCCGCGTCGGTCGCCTCACTGCTGATCACCACCGAGTCGGCGATCGTGGACAAGCCGGCCGAGCCGGAGCCGGCCCACGGCCATGGGCACGGTCACGGGCACAGTCACTAGCCGTTGGGCCGCCAGAACATCGCCTGAGTAACAAGGAACCCCCCGCTCGTATCGTCCGCAATACGAGCGGGGGGCTCCGTCACCGGCCAACCGTCAGGTCGGCCGGAGTCTGGCGCCGGTCAGCTGGCTTGCCGCCTGATCAGCTGGGCCCGTTCCTCGGTGGATTTACCACCCCATACACCATAAGGCTCGCGAGTCCGTAATGCCCAGTTCAGACAGGCCTGGGCGACCGGGCAACCGGCGCAGACCTGCTTGGCAGCTTTTTCCCGTCGCAGCCGGGACGGGCCACGTTCGTTCTCCGGATGGAAGAACGTCGCCGAGTCCAGCCCGCGACAAGCCCCCTGCATCTGCCATTCCCAATCACTTGCTCGCGGTGCCGGCAAGCGCGAGATATCTGCCATCGCTACCTCCCGAATCGCCCCCGTGCCATTGAACTGCGCCTTCGATCCGGTCAACGAGCCGGTGAGGGGTAGGTAACGGACAGTTACCGCATCAACTGAAAAAAATTTCTGGACGAGATCCTTCGACCGGGAATTCGGGGCCAGGCCTGTTTTGACCGAGCGGATCGGCAGGTTCGGTGCGCCCATGGCCTGGCGCTGAAAGGCGGATCCGGGATGGGGAACCCAGCCGCGAATGTGCTGGGACGGTGGGTCGTCGGGCCAGGGGCGCGCGGCGGGGGCGGTCAGCCGCCGGTTCGGCCGGGGCGTACGGGGATCGTGATGTGGCGGTCAGCCGCGGTGCGCGAGGGCGTCGGTGAAGCCGCGGGCGTAGTCCCAGGTGACGTAGGCCTCCGGCATCGGCTCGGCGGCCGGCTCGTGCACGCCGGTACGGCCGTGGCCCAGCAGGCTGCGCAGGTTCGCGGCCATCAGGGCCCAGGAGAAGTAGTGCTGCTCGCCGCAGTCGCCGCAATCCACCACGATGCCGCGGATGTCGTGCGGGCTGAGTGCGGCTTCGAACTCGGCCAGCTCGGCTAGATCGGCGGCGATCTCCTGGCGGTCCTGCTCGGTCAGCGGCTCGACCGGCTCGAGATCGTCCAGCAGGCTCGACGGATCGTTGGGGTCGCCGAGGAACGGGTCCAGCGGTCCACTCTGCGGGTCCGAGAAGGAGTCGTGGGACGTCACCCCTCAAAGGTAACGCCCCACGTCGTCCCGCGGACAACTTACTGCTCAGTTCGTTCCGGCTAATTTCGGCTGGCCGGTAGCTGCCAGCCGCTCAGCGGTCGGCGAGCGCCTCCGACGCCCGGTAGCTGCCAGCCGCTCAGCGGTCGGCGAGCGCCTCCAACGGCCGGGTACGAGCCGCCCGGGCGGCCGGCCAGAGCGCAGCCAGCCCGCCGACCAGGGCGGCCAGCACCAGCATCACCGCCGCCTGGCCGTACGGGATCGCGATGTGGCTCAGGCCCTGATCCCGCAGGGTGCGCACGAACAGCGCACCGAAGGTGAGGCCGAGCCCGATCCCGAGCACCGCCCCGAACAGCGCGATCAGGCTCGATTCCAGGTAGATCGCCCGGCGCAGCTGGGCACGCAGCAGACCGACCGCGCGCAGCATGCCGATCTCCCGGCGCCGTTCGACCACCGACAGCGCCAGGGTGTTGATGATGCCCAGCACCGCGATCACGATGGCCAGCGCCAACAGGCCGTACAGGATGCCCAGCAGCTGGTCGATGGCCCTGGCCTGACTTCCCTTGAATTCCTGCTTGTTCTGCACCTTCACCACCAGGTACGGATCGGTGGCGCGCTGCAGGGCGGTACGCAGGCCGGCCAGGTCGGTGCCCGGCCGCGCCTTGACCAGCAGCGCCTCGTCCATCAGCACCGGCGCCGGGGTGACCTGCCGGTAGTAGTTGCCGGAGGTCAGCCAGGGGCCGAACAGCTGGTTGGGCAGGTAGATGCCGGTGACCGTCAGCGGCGCCGGCGTGCCGTCCAGGGTCCGGGCCGGCAGCCGGCTGCCGAGCGTCCAGTGGTGGCCGGCTGCGGTGTCCTGGGCGACCAGCACGTCATGATCGCCGAGCCGGATGCTGCCGCTGACCAGGTCCACCCGGACCAGCTCGGTGAGCGGACCGTCCACGGCCGTGCCGGACTGCGTCGAGCCGCCGACCCGGACGGTCACCGGGTGGACCGCCAGGGTGCTCTGCACCCCTGCCACCTCGGCGACCGCCTGACCGGCCCGGTACGGCACCCCGACCGCGTCCGGCCCGGTGAGCACGTAGTCGGCGGTCACCGTGTTGTCCACCACCCGGTCGATCTCGACCTTGGCCGAGGCGCCGAACACAGCGATGGCGCTGACCAGCATCAAGCCCAGGGTGAGGGCGAACGCGGTGGCCGCGGTACGGCGCGGGTTGCGCCCGGCGTTGGTCCGGGCCAGCCGGCCCACGGCGCCGAACGGGCGAGCCAGGCCGGCACCGAGCGCGCCGACGACCGGCCGGGCCAGGGCCGGCGCACCGAGCAGCACGCCGAGGATCGACAGCAGCGCGCCGAGTCCGACCAGGGCCGCCGCCTGGCCGCCGGCCGGCAGCACCCCACCGCCGGCCAGCGCGGCCGCGCCCAGCAATCCGCAGCCGAGCCCGGCTCCGGTGCGCCGGCGCAGCGAGGTGCCGGTGGACACCAGCTCCTGTCGCATGGCCGCTACCGGTGGGGTGCGGGCTGCCCGCCGGGCCGGCGCGTACGCGCTGCACACCGTCACCAGCACACCGACCACCAGCGCGACCACGGCGGTGCGTGGCTGCAGCTGCAGCGGGCCGGACGGCAGGCCGAGCTGGAAGGCGTTGAGCAGCCCGCGCAGGCCGTAGGCCAGCCCGACGCCGGCACCGATGCCGAGCACGCTGCCCGATGCGCCGACCGCGAGTGCCTCCAGCAGCACCGAGCGGTTGACCTGCCGCCGGCTGGCGCCGATGGCGCGCAGCAGCGCCAGCTCCCGCAGCCGCTGGGCGACCAGCATGGAGAACGTGTTGTAGATGATGAAGGTGCCGACCAGCAGGGCGATCGCGCCGAAGGTGAGCAGGAAGTAGTTGATGAACTTCAGCACGGTGCTCACGTCGTCCTGGGCCTGCCGGGTGACCTCGGCGCCGGTCCGGTAGGTCAGGCCGGGTACGTCCTGGCTCAGCCGTGCCTTCAGCGCCTGCTGGCTCAGCCCGGTGCCGGCGACGTTGACCGTGTTGACGTGGCTGCCGTCGGTGAACAGCTGCATCGCCTGGGCCGGCGCGAACAGTGCGCCGACGTAGCCGCCGGTGTCGGTCTTGGTGTCGTAGACGCCGGTGACCGTCACCTCGACGGTGTCCCGGCTGGGCACCAGGATCCTGGTGTGGCCGCCGAGGGTGAGCTTGGCGAGCTTCATCGCACCGGAGTTCAGCGCGATCTGGCCGGCCCGGCCGGGCGGGCTGCCGGCGAGGAAGCGGTAGCCGGGACCGACCCGGTCGGCCGGATCGGTGTAGGCCAGCCCCAGGGTGGGCGCGCCGCCGCTGTGCACCGGCCTGCCGTCGGCGCCCAGCAGCACGATCTGGCCCTGGACCTGCGGGTCGACCGCGCGTACGCCGGGGACGGCCGCGATCCGGGACAGGTCGGCCACCGGCACGCCGCGGCCGTGCTGATCCGGCCCGGACACCTGCACGTCCACCCCCTCGGCAACGTCGGCGAAGATGCCGTGGAAGGTGTGGCCGAGGGTGTCGGTGAACACGAACGATCCGGCGACGAACGCGGTGCCCAGCACCACCGAGAACACGGTGAGGACCAGCCGCAGCTTGTGCGCGGCGAGGTTGCGCAGCGATATCTTGCCGATCACGTCGGACATTCCTAGATCTCCTCCAGGTGCTTCATCCGGTCCAGCACCTTCTCGGCGGTCGGCGCGCGCAACTCGTCCACGATCCGGCCGTCGGCCAGGAACACCACCCGGTCGGCGTACCCGGCGGCGCGTGGGTCGTGGGTGACGATGACCACGGTCTGGCCGAGGTGGCTGACCGAGTTGCGCAGGATCGTCAGCACCTCGCCGGAGGAGCGGGAATCCAGGTTGCCGGTCGGCTCGTCGCCGAAGACGATCTCCGGCCGGCTGGCCAGCGCCCGGGCGCAGGCGACGCGTTGCTGCTGGCCGCCGGACAGTTCGGCCGGCCGGTGGTTCAGCCGGTTGCGCAGGCCGAGGGTGTCGATCACCGCGTCCAGCCAGTCGTGGTCCGGCCGGCGTCCGGCGATGTCGACCGGCAACGTGATGTTCTCCAGCGCGGTCAGGGTGGGTACCAGGTTGAAGGACTGGAAGACGAAGCCGATCCGGTCCCGGCGCAACCGGGTCATCCGCTTGTCGGACAGGCCGGTGAGTTCGGTGTCGCCGATCCGGACCGAGCCGGCGGTGGGCGCGTCCAGGCCGGCCAGGCAGTGCATCAGGGTCGACTTGCCGGAGCCGGACGGGCCCATGATCGCGGTGAACTCACCGCGCCGGAAGTCCACCGAGACGTCGTCGAGCGCGTACACCCTCATGTCGCCTAGGCCGTAGATCTTGGTCAGCCCGGTCGCGCTGGCAGCGGTGACCGGCGCGAGTCGTGACCGAGGTTCGCTCGGATGGCCGGAGTGCGGGGTGCCGGACGAGATGGTGCCGGACGGGTTCATGCCAGATGCCTTTCCCGGTGGTGAGTGGCGTTCGTGGTTCGCCTGGAACACGATGTCGATGGGCGTTCGTGGTTCTGGGTCGTCTCGAACTCTGTCCGACCGGGCCGGCCGGCGGCAGTGGGGAGCACCCTGAATGCCCCCTGATGTTTGCCACTCACCCGCTCAGGGTTTCCGGCTAGCCGATGCCGGTTCGACGTGTGACTCGTCACCGAGTGGCTGGCCGGCCCGGGTGGCCGCGTCGCCTAGAATGAGGCACCGGCACCCACGAGGAGTTCGCGTGACCAGCCACCTTCCCGAGTCCGTTCCGTCCGTCGACGCGGTCGGCGTCCCGGCTCCGTTCGCAACCCTGGGGCTGACCTTCGACGACGTCCTGCTGTTGCCGGGCCCGACCGACGTGATCCCCAGCGAGGCGGACACCTCGTCCCGGCTGTCGCGCAACATCACGCTGCGGCTTCCGCTGGTGTCGGCCGCGATGGACACGGTGACCGAGTCCCGGCTGGCGATCGCGATGGCGCGGTCCGGCGGGATCGGCATCCTGCACCGCAACCTGTCCATCGAGGAACAGGCGCAGCAGGTGGATCTGGTCAAACGGTCCGAGGCGGGCATGGTCACCCATCCGGTGACCACCACGCCGGAGGCGACGCTGGCCGAGGTCGACACGTTGTGCGCCCGCTACCGGATCTCCGGCTTGCCGGTGGTGGACGGCGACGGCCTGCTGCTGGGCATCATCACCAACCGGGATCTGCGTTTCGAGACCGATTACACCCAACGGGTCCGCGACGTGATGACGCCGATGCCGCTGGTCACCGCACAGGTCGGGGTGCACAAGGACGTGGCACTGGGCCTGCTGGCCAAGCACAAGATCGAGAAGCTTCCGCTCATCGACGCGGCCGGCCGGCTGCAGGGCCTGATCACGGTGAAGGACTTCACCAAGAGCGAGCGGTATCCGATGGCCACCAAGGACGGCTCCGGCCGGCTGCGGGTGGGTGCGGCCGTCGGCTTCTTCGACGACGCCTGGAAGCGCGCCATGGCCCTGGTCGAGGCGGGCGTCGACGTGCTGGTGGTGGACACCGCCAACGGCCACGCGGCCGGGGTGGTCGAGATGATCACCAGGTTGAAGGCCGAACGGGCCGCCGAGGGAGTGGACGTCATCGGCGGCAACGTGGCCACCCGGGCCGGTGCCCAGGCGCTGGTCGATGCCGGCGCGGACGGGGTGAAGGTCGGCGTCGGTCCGGGTTCGATCTGCACCACCCGGGTCGTCGCCGGGGTCGGCGTGCCGCAGGTGACGGCCATCTACGAGGCCTCGCTGGCCTGCCGGCCGGCCGGCGTGCCGGTGATCGGCGACGGTGGCCTGCAGTATTCCGGCGACATAGCCAAGGCATTGGTCGCCGGTGCGGACACCGTGATGCTCGGCTCCCTGCTGGCCGGTTGCGAGGAGTCGCCGGGCGAGCTGGTGTTCATCAACGGCAAGCAGTTCAAGTCGTACCGGGGGATGGGTTCGCTCGGCGCGATGCAGAGCCGGGGACGGGCCAAGTCCTATTCGAAGGACCGTTACTTCCAGGGCGATGTCTCCGACAACGACAAGCTGGTTCCGGAGGGCATCGAGGGTCAGGTGCCTTACCGCGGGCCGCTGGAGGCGGTCGCCTACCAGTTGATCGGCGGCCTGCGGCAGTCGATGTTCTACGTCGGCGCACGCTCGATCCCGGAGCTGCAGCGGGTCGGCAGGTTCATCCGGATCACCGCGGCCGGACTGAAGGAATCGCATCCGCACGACATCCGGATGACCGTCGAGGCACCCAACTACCCCGGTAACTAAGCCGGATCTCGTCCGCCGACTGTGCACAGCCGGCTGACTGTGGACAGTCGCGGCCTGCCGACGCCTGTGGATAACCCGGCGCACTAGTCGCTGAATCGGTCTAGCGTTCCGGCGCATGGTCGATCCGAGCAGTTCGGTGGCGATCGCGCACACCGGGCCGATCGCAGACTCCTGTCTGATCGGGCAGCTCGGCCCGAACGCGCCATCCCCTCCGATCAAGCAGTCACGTCCTCATCCGATCGAGCAGTCTCATCCGATGCCGGTGGCGGACGCCGAGACGGTACGGCTGATGGCGGCGCGGATGGCCGAGCTGGCCGGCGAGTTGTGCCGAGTGCAGGCCGCCGTGCAGGGATCGATGGGCCCCGCCGCCGGCTGGTCCGGCTCGGCGGAACTGGCCTTCGAGTCGGGGATGACTGCTCAGCTCGGCAGGCTCGTACCGGTCATGCGGCGTTACGACGAGTACGCCGCCGCTCTGGCCGGCTACGCCCGGGACCTGGACTATCTGCAGCCACGGCTGCAGGCCGCCCGGTCAAGGCTCGGGATGCCGGGTGATCCGTCAGCCTCCTCGGAGTACGTCCGGTGGTGGCGGGAATGGGATGCGGCCCGAGGCCGGTGCGTAGCCCGGCTGAAGGCGGGACTGGGCTCGGGCACCCCGCATCACGGCTGGTGGTCGGGTTTGGCCGACGGCGTGTGCCGGCTGGCGCACCGCTCGGTGTCGCTGGCCGGCTTGTCGCGGGCGCTGTCGGACCTGGGTCAGGGCCTGATGGTGGCCGGGCTGGTGTGCGCGCTGGTCTGCCCACCGGTCGCCGGAGCGGTGTGGGCTGCGCTTGCCGTGGTGGCGGTGTGCCAGCTGGCGGTGGATGCCGCGCGGCGGAGCCGGGGTGAGCCGGTGGGCTGGGACTCGCTGGGCTGGGACGTGGCCGCCGTGGTACCGGCCGGCCGGGCGGTACGCCGGGTGCGGATCGCCGTGGACGAGGTGGCTGAGTACCGCACGGCGGCGGAGGCGGATGCGGCGATCAAGCGGTTGCCTGCGCGGTTGCGGTCCAGCCCGCTGGTGCCCGGCGGCGGGCTGAAGGCCCACGAAGGAGAGGCGACGTTCCGAGGCCACACCATCCTGAAACACGTCAAGAGGACCCGTGAAGAACTGGCCGAGCGGCATCTCAGCGACCCAAACCTCCAATGGTCGTCCAGCTTCCCAGACCGTGCTACCGCTGAAGCCGCCATTGCGCGCGTCCTGGATCTGAATAGGCTCAAGATCACCAAGTGGAAGGACGGCAGTCCCGGCGCACTCATTCTCGATGCGGACGTAGGCTGGCAGGTTGGCATATCGGTAGCACCCAGCGGGATGATGGTTACCACGGCGAAGCTGCGAGTCGTGCTTAGAAGGGAGCCCTCGGTGCTCGGCTACTACATCAGAACAGCGTTCCCGACACCATGACCCGCAACTTAGGGCTGGATCTCAGATACCCAGCCCTGTGGACCTTCTTTGCCGGGTACATGTACCAATGCTGGCATGACGAGTTCTCTGACGAGTGGGCACTTGCGGATGCCTTTGTGCACGACGAGCCACTATCGGCGTCCAACTTCCACGCTGAGATGGACGATTTGCTGACTTGCTTTCCCGATGAAGGTCAACTGCGGGACATACTGCTTGATGACTTCGGCGCGGCAGCGATGGTCGAAAACAGGGGTTGGAAGTACCGCGACTGGTTGCAGGCGCTCTCCGACCACGTCGCGCGGGCTGCTGGACATCCGCAGGCTTCATAGGACAATGGGCGATTGGGAGCATGCGCCAGGCATCCCAGCCGAACTGTTGCCCTATTTCGTCGGTTCACATGCATCGAACTGAGACGCCTCCGCTCGAACCATGTCGGCGAACGCTGGGAAGTTCGTGGTGGATTCCCATAGCCAATCCAAGTTCGCGTAGCGACTCCTGCGCATAGCGACGCACATGCGAGAGACTAGGCGAGAGCCGGAGCATGATCGGCGGAGATCGGATCGGAGCGCAGTGATGTTGATAGCCCAGCTCAGTGACCCACACCTGCGGGTCGGGCCGCGCGGCGGCGAACCGAGCGCGCTACTGCACCGGGCGCTGGGCCGGGCGCTCGGCCAGCATCCGGCACCGGACTGTGTGCTGATCACCGGCGATGTGGTGGACAACGGCAGGCAGGAGGAGTACGAGGCCTTTCTCGCCATCGCCGAGGGTTTCCCGGTCCCGATCCATCTGGTGGCGGGCAACCACGACGATGCCAAGACCATGGCGAGCGTGTTCGGCGGCACCAGCTACCTCGGCGCCTCGGATGGCACCTGGTACACCGTGGACCACGCCGACGCGCGCATCGTCGTGCTGGATTCCGCAGTGCCGGGCAGCATGTCCGGCCATCTCGGCGAGGCCCAGTTGACCTGGCTCGACGGGGCGCTGGCCGAACGGCCGGAGGTACCTGCCCTGGTATGCCTGCACCATCCACCGGTCGACATCGGGATGGCCTTCCTGGACAGCATCAAGCTGGACAACCCCGAGGCGTTGCGAGCGGTCCTGGTCAGGCATTCGCACGTCCGCCGGATCCTCGCCGGGCATGTGCATCGTCCGATCACCGCCGAGTTCGCCGGCATCACGGTGTCGATCGCGCCGAGCACGTTCCGGCAGGCAGTGCTGGACCTGGAAACGGGCAGCCCGACCGGGTACGTCCACGAGACGCCGGGCCTGCTCTTGCACCACGTCACCGCGGACGGCTTCGTCACGCATCTGGTGCCCACCCTGGAGGGACCGGTCGGCTACTACTGATCCGGTCACCAACTACTGCGCCGGTCGGCTACTACTGATCCGGTCACCGACCGCTGCGTCGTCGGTCCACCTGCTGGGAGACTCGGACTCGAACCGAGACTGCACGGCTCCAAAGGCCGGCGGGCTGCCGATTACCCCATCTCCCACCGGACACCGGTCGTGCCGGGTGTCCCAGGAGATGAGCTTACCCATCGTCCGGCACCCGCCCGATGCCCGCGTTCAGCGAACCTACGATTGCGTAGGTTACGCTGACGTAGCCGCCTGAACTCCCAGCGCGCGCGCTCCCACCCAATGATCGACCACCCCTGTGATCGACGAGAGGGCCAGGCGTAATGACCTTGACCGACCAGACCACCGTCCAAGCGCTGCGCGAAACCCAGCCGGCCGGCAAGCCGATGATCGAAGGCACCAAACGACGGGGTGAGCAGCTGATGCTCTACCTGTTCGTCATCCTGCCGTTCCTGGCGGTGCTCGCGGCGGTCCCGATCGCCTGGGGCTGGGGCATCGGCTGGACGGACCTGGTGCTGGCGGTGGTCTTCTACGCGGTCTCCGGGACGGGGGTCACGGTCGGCTACCACCGGCTTTTCACGCACGGCTCGTTCAAGGCCAACCGTGGCCTGAAGATCGTGCTGGCCGTGGCCGGCTCGCTGGCCGTCGAGGGCCCGGTGATCCGCTGGGTGGCCGACCACCGTCGCCACCACGCCTTCTCCGACCGGGAGGGCGACCCGCACTCACCGTGGCGATTCGGCGACTCGGCGCGCGGCTTGACCAAGGGTTTCTGCTTCGCCCATATCGGCTGGCTGTTCGATCCCGAGCACACCAACCGGGAGAAGTACACACCCGACCTGCTCGCCGACCGCGACCTCGAGCGGATCGACCGCATGTTCCCGCTGCTGGTCGCCATCGGCATGTTCGGGCCGGCCGTGCTCGGTGGCCTGATCAGCTGGTCCTGGACCGGGGCGCTGACCGCTTTCCTGTGGGCGTCGTTGGTGCGGGTCTGTGTGCTGCACCACGTGACCTGGTCGATCAACTCGATCTGCCACATGATCGGCGATCGGCCGTATGCCTCCCGGGACCGCTCGGCGAACTTCTGGCCGCTGGCCATCCTCAGCTTCGGGGAGTCCTGGCACAACAGCCACCATGCCGACCCGACCTGCGCCCGGCACGGCGTGGACCGCGGCCAGCTCGACAGCTCGGCCCGGCTGATCCGGTGGTTCGAGAAGGCGGGCTGGGCCACCGCGGTGCGCTGGCCGAGCCGGGACCGGTTCGACAAGCTGGCCGCCCGCCGGGCGCAGCAGCTTGCCGAGGAGGCCGGCGCGGGGACCGCCGCCTAACGGGTCCGCGAGTAACCCGTCACTTCCGCGAGAACGCGAGAAGGTGTGGCCGCCTGAGCATTGCGCGTCAAGGCCACGCGGTCAGCGTCTTCCGCGCGAAGGCCGGCCCGTCGGTTCGGCGGTTCAGGTGACCACTGTCCGGTCGGCGTACCGGCCGTCGGCGTAGCTGCCATCGGACAGCACCCCGGCCAGCCGCTCCATCGCCTCGTACACGTCGGCGAATCGCAGGTAGAGCGGGGTGAAACCGAGCCGCAGCAGATCCGGCTCGCGGAAATCCCCGATCACGCCGCGACTGATCAGCTCCTGGCACACCTCGTAGGCCGCGGGCATCCGCAGCGCCACCTGTGACCCGCGCCGCTCATGCGGCAGTGGCGTCGCCACCTCGACCCCGTACTCGGCCAGCCTGGTCTGTGCGTAGGAGATGACCAGGTCGGTGAGCGCCAGCGACTTGCGGCGGATCGCAGCCAGCTCGACCCGGTCGAAGACGGTCAGCGCGGTGTCCAGCGCGACCATCGACAGCACCGGCGGCGTGCCGATCCGGGCCCGCTCGATCGACGGAGCCGGATCGTAGCGCTGGCTCAACGTGAACGGTGACCGGTGCCCGTGCCAGCCGGTCAGCGGCAGCGCCGCCGATTGCACATGCCGCGCCGCGATATAGAGAAAGCCGGGAGCGCCCGGGCCGCCGTTGAGGTACTTGTAGCTGCAGCCGACTGCGAAATCGGCCTCGATCGCGTCCAACTGCACCGGCAGCGCGCCGACCGAGTGGCACAGGTCCCAGACCATCAGCGCACCGGCCCGGTGCACCTGGTCGGTGATCGAGGCGGCGTCGAACAGCTCACCGGTGCGGTAGTCGACCTGGGAGAACGCGACCACCGCGACGTCCTCCGACAGGTGGGCGGCGAGTTCGGCCGGGTGCAGCCGGACGACCTTCAGCTGCAGCAGGTCGGCCGCCGCGTCGGCCAGGTACTGGTCGGTCGGGAAACCACCGCCGTCGGTGAGGATGGTGCTTCGTCCCGGCCGCATCCGGCAGGCCGCGGTGAGCGCCTGGAACAGCTGCACCGAGGTGGAATCGCCGCACATCACCTGGCCCTCGGCCGCCCCGATCAGCCGGCCGATCCGGTTACCCACCCGGCCCGGCAACCGCCACCAGTCGTTGACGTTCCAGGACGTGATGAGCTGCTCACCCCACTGCCGGTCCACCAGCTCCGCCACCGCCGGGCCGACCGCGGCCGGCAGCGCGCCGAGCGAGTTGCCGTCCAGGTAGATCACCGACTCCGGGAGCGCGAACAGCTCGCGGGCGAAGGCCAATTCGTCGTTCGCGTCCGCCTGCCGGGCTGCCTCGGCCGACAGCGAGCCGTGCCAGGCCGACAGCGACGCGGCCTCGTCCGGCAGCGAGCCGTGCCGGGCCGCGGCGGTCGGTGGCGCCGCGTCAACCGGCTCAGAGGACACTGCGTACCTCCCACAGTTCGGGGAACAGCGGCGTGTCGACCGTCCGCTTCAGCCAGGCCAGCCCCGCCGAGCCGCCGGTGCCCGGCTTCGCGCCGAGGATGCGCTGCACCGCGATGTAGTGAACGTAGCGCCATCGGCTGTGCCGCTCGGCCACCGCGGTCAGCACCTCGGCCAGCTCGGCGAGCGAGTTCTCACCGTCGTTGTCGGTGTAAACCAGCCGCCACGCCTCCACCACGCCGGGATCGGACTCCGTCCACGCCTCGCGGACGTCCCGCTCGGTCGCGCCGGCCGGAATCGGCAGGCCACGCCGGGCCAGCAACCGCACCGCCGCGTCGTACAGCGAGGGCTCGTCGAACGCCGTCTGCAGTTCCTGGTGCACGGCGGGCATGCCGGAATGCGGATTGAGCATCCGGGGGTTCTTCGCGCCGATCAGGAACTCCAGCTCCCGGTAGCTGAAGGACTGGAAGCCGGACGCCTTGCCCAGCGAGCCGCGGAACCGGTTGTACTGCGACGGTGACATCGGCACCAGCATGTCCCAGGAACTCAGCAGTGAGTTCTGCACGGTCACCGATCGCCGGAGTGCGGCCAGCGCGGCCGGCAGGTCGTCGGCGAGCAACGAGCGGATCGCCAGCCGCCATTCGTGCGCCAGCAGGTTGAAGTGCAGTTCCATGATCTGGGTGACCACGATGAACGTCACCTCGAGCGGCTCGTCCGTCTTGGGGTGCAGCAGGCCGGCCAGCACGTCGGCGTCGGTGTACGCGACGTAGGGGGTCCGGCCGGCGTAGTCCAGATCCGGGGCACCGGATTCGGCCGGGTCGGCGAGTGCGCGGGGGTGTGTCTCGGTCATGGCCACATGGTCGCAAGGGCGGCCCGGCGGCGGAAACTCGAACGCCAGCAATACCGAGTGCTCGCCTGCCGATCGAAATACGTTGGGCGTCATTGGCGTACGTTCGTAAAGTGAGTGCCATGGATTCGGTGGACTGGGCCATCCTGACCGAGTTGCAGCGCGATGCCCGGCTGTCGCTGAACGAAGTGTCCCGCCGGGTGAACCTGTCCCCGCCGGCGGTCGCCGAGCGGGTGCGGCGGCTGACCGACCGGGGCGTGCTCACCGGGTACGCCGCCCGGGTCGATCCCACCGCGCTCGGCCGCGGCGTGCAGGCCTTCGTCCAGCTCGACTGCTACGGCCCGCGCTGCGTGCTCAAGGACGACGCGGTGCGCGACTGGCCGGAGGTGCTCGAGCTGCACCGGGTGACCGGCGGTGCCTGTTCGGTGCTGCGGGTGGCGGTGGCCGACATGGCCGGCTTCGAGAGCCTGATCGACCGGCTGGCCCGGTACGGCAAGCCGACCTCCTCGATGCTGCTGGCCAGCCCGGTGGCCTGGAAGCCGGTGCTGCCGCTGGCCGCGGCCGACGGCGGCGGGCCGTCCGCACCGGAGCGGCAGCGCCCTAACGACGCACGACATGAGGTGAGCCGGTGAGCGAGGCGAACAGGTCGGAGGCCGGCCGGTCGCGGGTGCGGATGACCGGCAAGGAGCGGCGCGAGCAACTGGTCGACGTCGGGCGGGCGTTGTTCGCGGAGAAGGGCTTCGAGGCCACCTCGATCGAGGAGATCGCCAGCCGGGCCGGGGTCAGCAAGCCGGTGGTGTACGAGCACTTCGGCGGCAAGGAAGGCCTGTACGCGGTGGTGGTGGACCGGGAGATGCGCACCCTGCTGGACTCGATCACCACGGCGCTGACCGGTGACAACCCCCGTGCGCTGGTGGAGCAGGCGGCGCTGACCCTGCTCACCTACATCGAGGAGCAGACCGACGGTTTCCGGATCCTGTCCGCGACTCGCCGGTGGCCACCTCGACCGGGACCTTCTCCTCGCTGCTCAACGACATCGCCAGCCAGGTCGAGTACATCCTGGTGCGGGAGTTCGCCGAGCGGAAGCTGGACACCAAGCTGGCCGGCATGTACGCGCAGATGCTGGTCGGCATGGTGGCGCTGACCGGGCAGTGGTGGCTGGAGGTACGCAAACCCAAGCGGGAGGTGGTGGCCGCGCACCTGGTCAACCTCGGCTGGAACGGCCTGCGCGGGCTGGAGGCCAAGCCGCGGTTGTCACTGGATCGGCCGCCGGCGGCCGGCTAGGCCCGGTCCGTGCGGCCAACCTGAGAAAATCGGCGCCGGCATTCAGGCGCCCGGCCCGCCGTCCGATCAGGAACGGGTGCGCCTGACGTCCGGACCAGCGACCGACCGCCGGGTGAAATCGTCACCGCGATCGCTGCGGTCGGCCGTACTGGCGGTCTGCCTGACCGGCGCGCTGTCCATCGGCATCCCGTTCGGGCTGCTGATGGGCAAGGACGGCCTGCTCGCCGCCGGCGTGAACCGGCAGCTGCCCGTTCCGTCGCCGCAGCTGGCCGGTTGCCCGGGCGGCTCGCCGGTGCGCAACCGCTCGGTACGTCCGGGGGAGTGCCTCGAGGTCACCGGCGGCGGATTCGGTGCCGGCGAGTTGGTCGAGATCACCGAATCCCGCCGGCCGGGCTGGCGAGGCTACCTGCGGACGGACGGGCTCGGCCGGTTCAGCTGGCGCTACCTGCTCGCCGCGAACGCGCCGGTCGGCCCGGACGTGCTGACCTTCGTCGGGACGAACCGGACCGAGCCGGCGGCCATCCCGGCCGTGGCATTCTGCCGGTTCACCGTGGTCGCCGGCTGACCACTACCGGCCGGCTCGGCGCCAACGCCGAGACGCGCGCGGACTCAGAGTTCGTCGGACAGCTCGAGCCAGCGCGACTCGGCCTGATCCTTCTCGGTGACCAGCTGCCGTAACTGCTCGGTCAGCCGGCCGACCAGCAGGTAGTCGGTGGCATGCTCGGCGAGCTCGGCGTGCAGCTCGGCCTCCCGCTGCTCGAACTTGGCGATCTGGCGCTCCAGCCGGGCCAGTTCCTTGCGGGCCGCCCGCGGATCCGGCTTGCGCGCGCCGTCCGTCCTGGCGGCACCGCCGTCCGTCCTGCCGGCGCCGCCGTCCGCCCTGACGGCACCACCTTCGGTCCTGCCGGCACCGCCGGCCGGCCGGGTCTCGGCCGCGTCGGCGCGCAGCCGCAGGTACTGCTCGA
>DASUAC010000210.1:0-5431 GCA_035763985.1 Jatrophihabitans sp.
CGCTCGTCCGGGATCGTCCAGCGCCCGTTCGAGCAAACCCAGGTCGGCATGCTCGGGCAGTTCCGGCACCGGCGGCTCGGTCGAGCCGAGATTGATCACCACCACCCGGGCCAGCCGGTGCCGGCGGGCGAAGCCGGCCAGCTCGGCACCGAGCCAGTCCGCGAACGCCCGCTGCGGCTCGGCTGCCGGACGCGGCCCGGCGTCGACCTGCCGCAGTTGACCGTCCACCCAGCGCAGGCCCTCGGCCACCGCGGCCAGCACCGGCGGCGGGATCACCCCGGCCTCGGCCAGCTGCTCGGCCCGCTTGTCCAGCGGGGTGGCCACCACGTCGTGACCGCCGACCACCAGCTCGTCCCAGCCCGGCAGCGCCAACCCGGCCAGCGGCGGACGTTCGGTCACGCAGCCCAGCGGTTCCATCAGCCCGGCCTGCAGGGCGAGCAACCCGGTGATCGCGGTGGTGGCCACCGAGCCCCGGGCTCCGATCAGCCACAGCCCGACCCGTCCGCCGTCCCAGTCGCGCCCGTCCCGCATCCGTGCCGCCTTAGCCGAGTGCCCGCTCCGGCGGTTGCCGGGCGGTGTCCTCGCAGGCTATGGATCGCGAAGTTAGGACAGAAGAGTTCGCAGTTGCTAAATAAGGGTTTTCCGCATCCGGCAAGAGTTATGACGATTGCCTTACCGCCCGCCAGGTCGTGCTCTTGACAGCCGTTCCTCGCGCTAGCTTGCCGAATCGGCGGGGCTTTGCCCCAGCTCTATCCGTAGAAGCTCAGCGACCCGCTGAGTCAATTTCACTATTCGGTCCCGCGCCTCCCGGCGCGTCGCCTCCTCTTCGCTGTCGTTCTTGAACACGGTGCTCGCCGCAAGCAGCGCACCGTGGAGTTCCCAATGGGCAGCACGGGCAGCGGAACCAGCAAACGCCGCTATGAACGAGCGTTCCTCGTTCAGGGCGAGGATCTCCCTCTGGAACCCCGGCAACTGCGCTGGATGCCGGAATGCTCCGTGCATTGACAACTCGACGGTGTTCAGCCGACCGAGGATCCGTGGATAATTCTCCGCTCGCCGGTGCCACAAACGCTCGGCTTGAGCAGCATGAAGCTGGGCATTGAGTGATTCCTCGTGGAGTTGCCGCTGAAGGTTCAGCGATTCCTCACTCGCCCGTCGCTGCTCTTCGAGCGTCGATTTGTTGTTGGCCTTCTGGGTCTCGGCCGCTTTGTTCGTCGTGTGCCAGGTGGCCCAGAACGCCAGGACGCCCACGATCAGCGCCACCAGCGCCACCAGCGCCGCGAGCAGACCCACCTCGGTACCGGTGAGGTGGAAGGTCTCGTGCCGAGCGGCAACCACGATTCGCATGGCCACCGTCTACCACATCGCGGCGACGGCCGGCGCTGGAGACGAGCCGAGGGCCGGACGGGAAGCCGCTTCCGTCCGGCCCTCGTGGGGGACGGCTCAGTCGGCCGGGCCCTCGCCGAGGGTCACGGTCACCGTGTGACCGGCACCGGACGGATCGGTGAAGCCGATGCTGATCTTGTCGCCCGGGTTGTGGCTATGCATCACCGAGGAGAGCGCGGAGCCGTCGGACACCCGGTCGCCGTTCACCGTGGTGATCACGTCACCGGCGGCCAGGCCGGCGTTCGCCGCGCCGGAGCCGGGGATCACGCCGGAGACGGCCGCCCCGCTCGCCTGGCTGATCGAGGACAGCTGCACCCCGAGGAACGCCGGGTAACCCTGGTGGATGGTCGCGTTGTCGGTGCCGTCGGAGATCTGGCCGGCGATCTTGGTGGCCTCCTCGATCGGGATGGCGAAGCCGGTGGTGCCCAGGTTGGTCTGGAACCGCGAGCTCGAGTTGGACGCGGCGGTGTTCACCCCGACGATGGTGCCGTTGCTGTTGTCGTACAGCGCGCCGCCGGAGTCACCGGCCTGCACGTCGGCGTCCACCTCGATCATCCCGGTCAGCCGCTCGGCGTTGCTGCCGTTGCCGTCGCTGGCGGTGATGGACTGGTTCAGCGCAGTCACCGTGCCGGTCGCCGCCGACGGGGTGCCGCCGGTGCCGCCGGCGTTGCCGACCGCGGTCACCGAACTGCCCACCTTGATCGAGGACGAGTTGCCGAGCTTGGCGGTGGCCAGGCCGTTGGCGTCCTGCAACTGGATGACCGCGACGTCGTCGCTGGGATCGGTGCCGACCACCTTGGCGGTGTAGGTCTTGCCGGTGCTCACCACGGTCACCGAGATCTGGGTGGAGTCCTCGATCACGTGGGTGTTGGTCAGCACCTCGCCGCCGGAGTTCAGCACGATGCCGGTGCCGGCCGCCTTGCCCTGGCCGTAGTCCAGCACGGTGTTGATGTCGACGATGCCGACCGACTGGGTCGCCGTGGCGGTGCCGGTGCTGTTCTGGCCGCTACTGCCGCCCTGTCCGAACTGATCCGGGCCCGATCCGGAATTGCCGTTGGAGAACGGGCTGGTGTTGGACGGCGTGTTCACCGAAGCCTGGCTGGACGAGCCGCTGGAATGGGTCACCGCCGCGGTGATGCCGGCCGCCGCCACCGCCGCAGCGACCGCCGCGGCCGCCGCGCCGTACCAGAACCGGTGCGGATGCTTGCGCGGCGGCACCGGCGGCGGAGCCCAGTAGCCGTACGGCGGCGGGTAGCCACCCGGCGGGTAACCGCCGTCGGAGTACGGCTGGTAGCCCTGCGGGTACCACGCGGTCTGCTGGTAGCCGGCGTCGGACCCGGCCTGCGGGTACGACCCCTGCGGGTACGCGCCCTGCGGGTACGACCCCTGCGGATATGTGCCCGGCGCGTAAGACCCCTGCGCGTAAGCCCCTTCCGGGTACGAGGCCGCCGGGTAGTACGGGGGGGCCGGCGGCTGTTCCGGCACCCGAGCGCCCGGATCGTCGGCGCCGTTCTGCGGGGTTTGTTGCTCCCTCACTGCTAGCACCTTCTTGGTCAGGTCCTCTTGTGGTTACCAGACCAGCGAACACCGCACTTCTGGTGGAAAGCTTGGCGCTGTTATAGAACTTTCTGTGAACGATGCCCTCGTGAGTGGCCCGGCTCACGACCGGGCTCAGGCCACGCCTTCGGCCACCGGGCGCTTGGCCACCAGGGTGAGCACGTCGTAGCTGGCCACCAGCTCGTCGTCCTGGTTGCGTACGTTCAGGTCCCAGCGCACCTCGCCGTAGTCCTCGGTCTGCCGCGCCTTCTTCTCCTTGCAGGTGAGCTGGGCCCGGATCGAGTCGCCCACCTTGACCGGGGTGATGAAGCGCAGGTTGTCCAGGCCGTAGTTGGCGAGCACCGGCCCCGGCGACGGCTCGACGAACAGCCCGGCCACCCGGGACACGACGTAGTAGCCGTGCGCCACGATGCCGCCGAACAGCGGGTTGGCCGCGGCGGCCTCCGGGTCGGTGTGGGCATAGAAGGCATCGCCGGTCAGCTCGACGAACCGGGCGATGTCCTCGGCCGTCACGGTGTGGCTGTCGGTGTGCAGCACCTCGCCGATCGCCAGATCCTCCAGGTAGTGCCGGAACGGGTGTTCCGCGGAGGTGACCGTCGGCGCGCCGGACACCCAGCGTCCGGTGACCGCCGACAGCGCACGTGGCGAGCCCTGCACCGCGGTGCGCTGCATGTAGTGCAACACCCCCCGGATGCCACCGAGCTCCTCGCCGCCGCCGGCCCGGCCGGGACCGCCGTGCACCAGCAGCGGCAGCGGCGAACCGTGCCCGGTGGAGGTCTTGGCGTCGTCCCGGTCGATCACGATCAGCCGGCCGTGGTGTGCCGCGGCGCCGCGCACCACGTCCCGGACGAAGGCCTGGTCGTAGGAGTAGATCGAGCCGACCAGCGAGCCCTGGCCGAGCGCGGCGAGTTCCACCACCTCGTCGACGCCGTCGTAGCCGATCACGGTGGCCAGCGGGCCGAACGCCTCCACCGTGTGCACCGCGCTGGCCGCCGCGTCCCGGGCCCGCAGCACGGTCGGCACCACGAACGCGCCGTCGGCCGGCAGCGCCGCGGCGGCCGGGGAGTCCGGGCCGCCGATCGCGATCTCGGCCGCCTCGGTCAGCTTGGCCAGCTGGGCGTTGAACTCCTCGCGTTGCTCCAGCGAGGCCAGCGCACCCATGGTGGTCGACTCGGCCCGCGGGTCACCGACCACCACCTTGGCCAGCCGGGCCGACAGCGCCTCCAGCACGCTGTCCACCTGGCCGGACGGCACGAACGCCCGCCGGATCGCGGTGCACTTCTGGCCCGCCTTGACGGTGATCTCCCGGCTCAGCTCGCGGATGAACAGGTCGAACTCCGGCTCGCCGGACACCGCGTCCGGGCCGAGGATCGCCGCGTTCAGCGAGTCGGCCTCGGCGGTGAACCGGACCGATTCGGCCACCACCCGAGGGTGCTGACGCAGTGCCTGGCCGGTGGCCGCCGAGCCGGTGAAGGCGACGATGTCCTGGCCGGTCAGGTGGTCCAGCAGACCGTCCGGCGCGCCGCACACCAGCGACAGCGCACCGGGCGGCAGCAGGCCGGACTCCACCATGTCGGCGAACACCCGCTCGGTCAGGTACCCGGTCTGCTCGGCCGGCTTGATCACCACCGGCACGCCGGCCAGGAACGCCGGGGCGAACTTCTCCAGGAAGCCCCAGACCGGGAAGTTGAAGGCGTTGATGAACAGCGCCAGGCCGTGCATCGGGGTGTAGATGTGCTGGGCGACGAAGCTGCCGTCCTTGCTCAGCGGCTCCACCGGGCCGTCGGTGTAGACGTGCGCGTCGGGCAGTTCCCGGCGGCCGCGGGAGGAGTAGGCGAACAGCACCCCGATGCCGCCGTCGACGTCGAACCGGGAGTCGAACAGGGTGGCGCCGGTGGCCAGCGACAGCGGGTAGTAGTGCTCCTCCCGCCGGCCGTTGAGGAACTGGGCGAGCTGCTTGAGGATGGCGGCCCGCTCGGTGAAGGTCAGCCGGCGCAGCGCCGGGCCGCCGACCGTACGGGCGTAGTGGTACATACCCGGTACGTCCACCGGCTTGGTCGACCAGCGCGCGACCTCGGCGGAGGTGGCGGCGTCCAGCACCGGCAGGCCCGCGTCGTCGGCGGTGTACCAGCTGTCCTGGAGGTAGGAGCGCAGCAGCTCAGCCATCGTCCTCGGTCCCTTCCGGCGTGCTCACTTCGCTTGCGGTCGGCAGTGCGGCCAGCATAGACTAAACGAACGATCATTCGGTTAATGCCCCGGTCGAGTCAGAACCGCCCGGCGATCGCCGCCGAACGCGCAAGGAGTGCAGGATGACCGCAACCGCGCCGCTGTCCGACAGCGAACTACTCGACGCCCAGTCGGGCTTCGACGCGCTGATCGACGCCGACGCCACGATCGAGCCACGCGACTGGATGCCGGAGGGTTACCGCAAGACGCTGATCCGGCAGATCGCCCAGCACGCCCACTCCGAGATCATCGGCCTGCAGCC
>DASUAC010000211.1:0-2262 GCA_035763985.1 Jatrophihabitans sp.
GCTGCCGGACGCCGGCGGCGGGCTGAACGCGGCGCTCGCCGCGGCGGCCGGCGAGCTCGCCCGGCGTTATCCGGACGCCGGAGTGGCCGCCCTGGTCGGCGACCTGCCGGCGTTGCGGCCGGCCGACCTGCTGACCGCGCTCGGGGCGGCTGGCGGTCACCCGCGCAGCTTCGTACGGGATCTGGCCGGCACCGGGACCACGCTGCTCGCGGCGCGAGCCGGGACGCCGCTGGAGCCGTTGTTCGGCGCCGACTCGGCGTGCCGGCACGCCGAGTCGGGCGCGGTCGAGCTGGAGGCGGCGATCAGCCTGCGTGCCGATGTCGATTCCGCCGAGGATCTGCGGTTCTGCCTGCAGCTCGGCGCCGGGCTGCTCACCGCGCAGATGCTGCCGGATCTGGTGTGAGGCCCCGCCACCCGTCGCCAGATTCAGCAGATGACGCGTTGTTCAACCAGGACGGGCAGAATGACGCTATGAGCGAGAAGGCGCCATGAGCGAGACCGTTGCCACCGAGGCAGCCGCCGAGGCAGCCGCGGCGGAACAGGCCGCGCCACCGGAGCTGCCCGAGGATCGCTACTCCAACCGCGAGCTGTCCTGGCTGGCCTGGAACGGCCGGGTGCTGGCCCTGGCCGAGGACCGCCGGCAGCCATTGCTGGAGCGGATGAAGTTCCTGTCCATCTTCGCCAGCAACCTCGACGAGTTCTACATGGTCCGGGTGGCCGGGCTGAAGCGGCGACTGGAGATGGGGCTGGCGGTCCGCTCGACCGGTGGGCTGTCCACCCGGGAGAACCTCGGGCTGGTCAACGAGCGGGCCCGCGAGCTGATGGCCCGGCACGCCGAGTGCTTCCTGTCCGACGTGCGGCCGGCGCTGGCCGACGAGGGAATCCGCATCGTCAGCTGGGAGAACCTGGACGCCGACCAGCGACTGAAGCTGACCGAGTACTTCCACTCCAAGATCTTTCCGGTGCTGACCCCGCTGGCGGTCGACCCGGCGCACCCGTTCCCGTACATCTCCGGGCTGTCGCTGAACCTGGCGGTGCTGGTGCGGGACCCGGAATCGGAGATCGACAAGTTCGCCCGGGTGAAGGTGCCCAACAACGTGCCGCGCTTCGTGGTGGTCACCCAGACCCCGGAGCAGGCCGACTTCCTGCCCATCGAGGAATTGATCGCGGTACACCTGTCCACCCTGTTCCCCGGCATGCAGATCGTCGAGCATCACCTGTTCCGGGTCACCCGCAACACCGACTTCGAGGTGGACGAGGACCGGGACGAGGATCTGCTGCAGGCCCTGGAACGGGAACTGGTGCGTCGCCGGTTCGGCCCGGCCGTCCGGCTGGAGGTGGCCGAGGACATCGACGAGGCGGTGCTCGACCTGCTGACCAGCGAGATCGAGGTGGCCGCCGGCGAGGTGGTCCGGCTGCCCGGCCTGCTCGACCTCACCTCGCTCTGGCAGATCTACGAGGTGGACCGGCCGTCCCTGAAGGAGAAGCCGTTCGTACCGGCCACCCATCCGCAGTTCGTGGACGGCGAGACGCCCAAGTCGGTGTTCGCCACGCTGCGCGAGGGCGACGTGCTGGTGCACCATCCGTACGAGTCGTTCGCGACCAGCGTGCAGCGCTTCATCGAGCAGGCGGCCGCCGACCCGAACGTGCTGGCGATCAAGCAGACGCTGTACCGGACCTCCGGCGACTCGCCGATCGTGGACGCGCTGATCGACGCCGCCGAGGCCGGCAAGCAGGTGATGGTGCTGGTCGAACTCAAGGCCCGGTTCGACGAGCAGGCCAACATCAAGTGGGCCCGGGCCCTGGAGCGGGCCGGCTGCCATGTGGTCTACGGCCTGGTGGGCTTGAAGACGCACTGCAAGACCTCGTTGGTGGTCCGCCAGGAGGGTGGCGCGCTGCGCCGGTACGCCCACATCGGCACCGGCAACTACCATCCCAAGACCGCCCGGCTGTACGAGGACCTCGGGCTGTTCACCGCCGACGAACAGATCTGCGCGGACCTGACGGACCTGTTCAACGTGCTGACCGGCTACTCCCGGCAGACCGAGTACCGGACGCTGCTGGTGGCACCGCAGGGCCTGCGGCGCGGGCTGCTGGACCGCATCGAGCGCGAGATCGACCACGCCCGGGCGGGCCGGCCCGGGCACATCCAGGTCAAGTGCAACCACCTGGTGGACGAGGTGCTGATCGACGCGCTGTACCGGGCGTCCCAGGCCGGGGTGCGGGTGCAGTTGATGGTCCGGACTTTCTGCACCATCCGGG
>DASUAC010000212.1:0-4436 GCA_035763985.1 Jatrophihabitans sp.
GCCGCGGCCTGCGCGGCATGCTCGCTCCGCCGGTGATCCCGATCGCGCACAGTCGCTCGGACGCCTTCGACGCGATGGTGCTGCACGCGGTCGACCACCTGCAGCCCCGGCTGGGCGATCAGCTGGCCGATGTCGAGTTCGCGGTGGAGGACGTACCGGAGATCGGCGGCGAACAGGCCGAACTCGACGACGATGTGCTCGACGATCATGGGGTACCGCTGTCCCGGCTGTACCGCACCGGGGTGGCCGGCATCGCCGGCCCGACCGTGGTGCTCTACCGGCGTCCGCTGGAGAGCCGGGCGGTACGCGGGGAGGATCTGGCCGACCTGGTGCACGAGGTGGTGGTGGAGCAGGTCGCCCGGCTGCTCGGCCGCGAGCCGGACGACATCGATCCCCCGTTGTTCTGACCGGTTGTTCCGGCCGCTACGGGTTGGTCGCGGCCGCCGTCTCAGCTGACCCGGCGCTTGAGGCGGCGGCGCTCCCGCTCGCTCAGGCCGCCCCAGATCCCGAACCGCTCGTCGTGCTGCAGCGCGTACTCCAGGCACTCGCCGCGTACCTCGCAGCCGATGCAGATCTTCTTCGCCTCCCGGGTGGAGCCGCCCTTCTCCGGGAAGAAGGCCTCCGGGTCGGTCTGGGAGCACAATGCTCGTTCCTGCCAGCTCTGCTCCTCGGGAAGACCGAAGATGTCCGACAGGTCCACGTCAGCCAGGATGCTCGGGTTTTCCGTCACTGGGTCTCCTTGGTCGGGACGGATGGGTCTGGGTGGTGCGGTGCGGCTGTGGGGGCTGGTGGAGCAACGATGTTTTCGTCGGCCGGTCTATCGGCTCTCGTGTGGTCTGCATTAGCCGAACGACACATCTGGAATTACACTCGTGTCGTTCCCGATTAGTCAAGCCGGAAACTGGTAACCGCGTGAGAATCGTTGCCGTACCGTGTCAGGGACCGCCGGACATAGCCGATCAGCCGTAACTCCAGGTATCACAGACCACTTTCATCCCAGGTTTCTGGGGCCGGCAACCTGAAAACCGGACCCGATCGGCCTCAGCCGGGGCACCGGACCGCCGATCGGCCTCAGCCATGCACCGGACCGCCGCTCGGCCTCAGCCATGCACCGGAGCGACCGCCGGGCGGTACAGCGTGGTCCGCTGCCGGGCCGGCCGGCCGGCCAGCTCGGCGACCGCGACCAGCTCGGCCACCGAGCGGCGCGAACCGTACTCGGAGCCGGCCATCCGCGAGATGGTCTCCTCCATCAGGGTGCCGCCGAGATCGTTGGCGCCGCTGGCCAGCATGTCCGCCGCCCCCTGCTCGCCGAGCTTGACCCAGCTGGTCTGGATGTTGGCGATCCGGCCGTGCAGCAGGATCCGGGCCATCGCATGTACCGCGGTGACCTCCCGCCGGGAGGCGCCGGCCCGGGCCAGCCCGGCCAGGTAGATCGGCGACTGGTGATGTACGAAGGGCAGCGGGACGAACTCGGTGAAGCCGCCGGTCTCCTGCTGCAGCCTGGCCAGCAGCCGCAGGTGGGCGACCCAGTGCCGGGGATGGTCGACGTGGCCGAACATCATGGTGGCGGTGGTCGGGATGCCCAGCCGGTGCGCGGTGGTCACCACCTCTATCCAGGCCGAGGTGGGCAGCTTGCCCTTGGTGAGCACCCAGCGCACCTCGTCGTCCAGGATCTCGGCGGCGGTGCCGGGCAGCGAGTCGACCCCGGCCTCCTTCAGCCCGAGCAGGAACTCCTCGATCGACAGGTTGGCCCGGGCCGCCCCGTTGACCACCTCCATCGGCGAGAACGCGTGCAGGTGGATGTCCGGCGCCGCGGCCTTGACCGTCCGGGCCAGTTCGAAGTAACCGCTGGCCGGCAGCTTGGGGTCGATGCCGCCCTGCATGCAGATCTCGGTCGCGCCGTCCGCCCACGCCTCCCGCACCCGGCCGGCGATCTGCTCGGCGGACAGCGTGTAGGCATCGGCGTCGGTGGCCCGCTGGGCGAAGGCGCAGAACCGGCAGCCGGTGTAACAGATGTTGGTGAAGTTGATATTGCGGTTCACCACGTAGGTGACCTCGTCCCCCACCGCCTCGGCGCGCAGTTGGTCGGCCAGCGCGGCGACCGCCGCCAGCCCCGCGCCGTCGGCCTGCATCAGGGTCAAGGCCTGCTCCGCCGAGAGCCCCGCCGGATCCCGCTCGGCGGCGGCCAGCGCGGCCCGCACGTCGGCGTCCAGCGCGGTCGGGCCGGCCGAGAACACCCGGTCCCGCAACGCGTTCCAGTCGCCGTACACCTCGGCGAAGTCACCCCGCCGGTCGGCACTGCGGCCGGTCTCGTCGATCGCGGTGTGCAGGTCGGTCCGGCCGGCGGCCACCCACTGCTCGTCCGGCTCCTGCCACGGCTGCCCGGACGGCCGGCGGGAACTGCCGTCCGGCTCGACCGCGGCCAGCCCGGTCGCCGGATCGGCCAGCGCCCGTACGTGCGGCAGGATCCGCGGATCCAGCCACGGCGTCTCGGCGAGCACGTACCGCGGCTGGGCGGTCAGCCGTTCCACCAGCCGATAGCCGCGATCGGCCAGCAGCGCGGCCAGCTTGTCCAGCTCCGGCCACGGCCGTTCCGGGTTGACGTGGTCCGGGGTGAGCGGGGAGATGCCGCCGAAGTCGTCCACCCCGGCGTCGGCCAGCAGCAGGCACTCGGTCAGGTCGACCAGGTTGGGCGGCGCCTGCACCCGCAGCTTCGGGCCGAACACCAGCCGGGCGACGGCCAGCGTGGCCAGGTACTCCGCCAGATCCAGGTCCGGGTCGTTGCGCATCGCGGTGTCGTCCTTGGCCCGGAAGTTCTGCACGATCACCTCCTGGATCGCGCCGAACTCGCGGGCGACGGCCCGGATCGCGAACAGCGACTCGGCCCGCTCGGTACGCGTCTCCCCGATGCCCACCAGCACCCCGGTGGTGAACGGGATGTTCAGCCGGCCGGCGTCGGTGAGCACCCGCAGCCGGACGTCCGGATCCTTGTCCGGGCTGCCGTAGTGCGGGCCGCCGGGTTCGGTGAACAGCCGGCGGGCGGTGGTCTCCAGCATCATGCCCATGCTCGGCGCGACCGGCTTCAGCCGCTGCAGTTCGGCCCAGCCGAGCACCCCGGGGTTGAGGTGCGGCAGCAGCCCGGTCTCCTCCAGCACCGCGATGGCGGCCGCCCGCAGGTAGTCCAGCGTCGAGCCGAAGCCCCGTTCGTCCAGCCACTGCCGGGCCTGCGGCCAGCGCTCCTCGGGCCGGTCGCCGAGGGTGAACAGCGCCTCCTTGCAGCCCAGTTCGGCGCCGCGGCGGGCGATCTCGAGCACCTCGTCCAGCTCCAGGTAGGCGGCCGGCAGCCGGTGCGGCACGGTGGCGAAGGTGCAGTAGTGGCAGCGGTCCCGGCACAGCCGGGTGAGCGGGATGAACACCTTGCGCGAGTAGCTGACCGGCCGCGCGCTCGACCGCGGGTAGCCGGCGTCGCGGACCGCCGCGGCGATCGCCATCAGCTCGGTCAGCCGGTCGCCGCGCACCGCCATCAGCACCGCGGCCTCGGTGACGTCCAGCGCCACGCCGTCCCGGGCGCGCCGGAGCGCTCGGCGGACGGCCGAATCGGTGGGCTCGGCGAACTGGTCGGCAGGCTGCTGCGCGGTCACGGTTTCGAGCCTAGCCACGCGGCTCGACGATCGATGGCCTCCCCACCGATGCGATCCGATTAGGCTCGACGGGCGTGACAGGTGTCAGCGAGGTGGAAGTGCCCGCAAGCAACCGTGCCGAGCCGATCGGCGTGACGGTCTGCCGGCTCAGTCTCGATCCGGTGCGCGGCCGGCTGCGGCACCCGATGCAGGTCGGCATCGCGATCCGGGCCGGGATGTTCGCCGAGCTGACCCTGGCCGGCCGGATCATCGGCCGGAACTGGCCGCAGGCGGTCGGCGAGTCACGTACCGGCAACCCGCTGCCGGACGCGGTGCACCGGGCGGTGGCCAACCGCCACCCCACCAACTGGCGGCGCTGGTACGGCCACGTGCACGCCGACCGCAACGCCGCCGTGGACTACCTGGTGGCGTCCGGTCGCTGGCAGCGCAACGGCAAGCGGATCGTGGATCCGCAGGCCGCCGAGACGGTGCTGGAACAGCAGGAGATCCTGCGGTCGGTCAACGCCGGCGAGCCGCCGGACGACCTGCGCGAGATGATGGTCCGGCTGCTGGTGACCGCCGCGGGCGGTGCCGGCCGGCCGGCGCCGGTACGTACCTGGAAGGTGGCCAAGGTGTGGCTGACGCAGCGGCTGCCGGAGGGGCCGAACCACGCGGCCTACCACGGCATGCGGGCCGGCTTCCGGGCGATCCGGCGGGCCGCCACCTTCCGGCTGTTCTCCCGCTGAGCCGAGGGCTGTTCTCCGGCTGAGGTCAGGGCTGCCCGACCGCTTAGCCTAGGCTGCCCGACCGCCTGGC
>DASUAC010000213.1:0-9059 GCA_035763985.1 Jatrophihabitans sp.
GCCACGTACCACACCGGCAGCTGGCATTCGACCTGGGCGCCGACCGGCCGGCTCGGCCCTACCCTGCTGTCCTGCGCCAGCGCGACGAGTTGCGTAGCCATCAGCCGGGCCACCGACGTCGCGGCCACGGTCTACGACGGCACCGGCTGGAGCGGCGTGACCTGGGCCGACCGCACGCACGGCGCGCTGGATCATGTCTCCTGTGCGTCCGCCTCGTTCTGTGTCGCAGGCAATGACTCCGGCACGATCAGCCGCTTCGACGGCACCGACTGGCAACCGGCCGGCTACCTGACCGATCTCGGTTCACTCGCCGACCTCTCCTGTGCCAGCGGCACATTCTGCGTCGCGGTCGGCAGCGGCAACGCCGCGGTGTTCGACGGCACCAGCTGGACGACCAGTTCGATCGACCCGAACAGCCCGATGCTCTCCGCGGTGTCCTGCTCCAGCGCGCACTTCTGCCGGGCAGTGGATCGCAACGGCAACAGCATGACTTTCGACGGCTCGAACTGGTCGACACCGATCGCCTACGGCGCCCAGTTCGTCGACATCTCCTGCCCGGCCGACGGGTACTGCGTCGCCGTGTCACCAAGTGGATACCGGGAGATGCTCTTCAATGGCAACAGCATCGGCTATGACAACAACTATTCAGCGGCGAGCCCGCAGCGGGTGTCGTGCGCCACGACCAGCTACTGCCTGATCAGCGCGTACCTCCGCAACAGCGACCAGTACGGCGCCGCGACCTGGGCGGGCGGTCCGCGGACCGATATTCCGGCCAACGCGAACGAGTCGCTGTACGCGCTGTCCTGTCCGGCCGCCGACCGCTGTCTCGGGCTGAGCCCGTCCGGCGCGATCGGCTATGACGGCCTTGGCTGGACGGCGCCGGTGGCCGGGATCGAAGGCGCCGTCCAGGATCAGGCGGACCTGTCCTGCCCCAGCAGCGCCTTCTGTATGGCGGTGCTGGGCAGTAGCACGGCGACCACGATCACCGGCTAGGCCGCCACCGCTCGCTCATCCAACGGTTGGCGCCGAGCCGCCTCGCCTCGCCCAGTACAGGTCATTGGCCGAACCCCTGCGGCCCTTGTCACTCCACATTCGGGAGGAGTGCCGTGCGAAACTGAGGCATGCGATGGGATGATCTACAGATCCTCCGTTCGATTGACGAGATCGAGCAGTCGGGTCAGTATCTCGGCAGCGGCCTGAACCTGCTCGATCGGCTGGCACGAGAAGCAAATGTTGCGCCGTACGAGTCCATGCGCGAGTTCGCAATCGAGTTGGCTCTGGCGTACCACAAGGGCTACCTCACCTGGGTTGACCGAAGCAGCCAGTGGGTTGGTCACCCGAGTCCGACTACCGACGCCAACATGTGGCTGCAAACTTTCGATGACATCAGGTTGACGCTTGACGGACGCGATCGTGCGCGAGGGCGAGTGATCCAGACCGCGCTCCCGGATCCGGACGAGGACGACGGCCGGATCATTGCGGGACTAACCCTGGAGGAGGCTGCCAGGTCCATCGGTGACACCTATACGGCGTCGCAGCTTCCGCGATACTTGCGCGAGTCGGGGCTATCCGCCGATGCCGTCCCTGGCTCGGTAACCGGCGACAAATGGGAATATGTCTTCGACGTCCTGTCGTCGCTGCATGACGGTGGTTCAGCTGCTCGTCGCACGCTGCGGGAGTTCCTCGGCGGATGGCTTGAAGGCCGCTACCACACGCCACCACGGGCGGACGTCCGAAAGCGCATCGTGGCGTTGCTCGCGCAGCAGGGGTGGCACGTGCGCGACGGACGCCTGGTTATCGGCGAACGTGTGTATGCCGAGGCTGGGATAGTCTCACCCCTTGCTCGAGAGGCGCGGCTGGCCGCGCTCCACGCCGAGATCCGCCAGGTCACCGAACGCTTTGTAGACGACCACCTCGACGTCGCCATCTTCGAGGCGTTCAAGGCAATTAATAACCGGGTCAAGGAGATGACCGGTCTCGACCTCGATGGCAGCAAGCTCATGGACGCGGTCTTCGGCCCAGCGAACCCGCGGATTCGGTTTGCTGACTCTGATACGGAAACTGGGCGCAGTCTCCAGCAAGGGTTGCACTTTCTCTTCAAGGGAGCGGTGCAGGGCATCCGCAACCCGGACGCCCATGAGCAGTTCAAGCCCCTCGACGAGGAAGAGGGGCTGGAGACACTCATGTTCGCCAGCATGTTGATGCGCCGCCTCGACCGTGCGTACGTCACGCCAGACATGCGCCCGGACGGCGCATGAGGTGCTTCCCCCTCCCAAGCCGTTACGTGACCTCGAATAGCGGCACCGACCCGCTCGCAATGCCTGCACTGCCTGAACGGCGTTATCCGCAGTACACCGTTGTGGCTGGAAGGCCTGCTTCCCTACCGTCAGCGAATGCGACCAGCGGCCGGCCCTCGGACTCGACGGTGATGTCGTTGAAGTCGGGCAGGTTGCTGGCTGCAGACCGCTGTCGTGCTGCCTGCGGCGCTCGGGGTGTGGGCGAGAAAGAGCGCAGGAGGACCTTAGGCCCAGGTCTTCGGGACATTCGCGGCGAGATTCGGGCCTTTCGCCGGACGTATCGAGGGCATGAGACTCGCAGGCTTTAGTTGTGCAGGCGAGGGGCCTGTCGAGACGTGGAGATGAGTCCTATGCAACGCAAGGCGTTGGATCGGTTGGTGAGCTGGATCGGGCTGAGCCTGGCCGCGATGCTGGTGGTGGCCGGTTCCCTGTTGACCTGGGCGCACACCTTCGTCGGCAACGAGGTGCACTCGCAGCTGTCGGCCCAGCAGATCTACTTCCCGACCAAGGGCAGCAAGGCGATCAGCGGACCGGAGTTCCAGGCGCTGCAGCAGTACGCCGGCCAGCAGCTGACCACCGGAGCGCAGGCCAAGGCCTACGCCGACCACTTCATCGCCGTGCACCTGAACGAGATCGGCGGCGGCAAGACCTACGCCCAGCTCAGCACGCAGGCCCAGGCCAACCCGTCGGACACCAAGCTGGCCGGCACCGTGAACACCATGTTCCGCGGTGAGACGCTGCGCGGGCTGCTGCTCAACGCCTACGCCTTCGACACCATGGGCATGATCGCTGGCATCGCCGCGATCGCAGCCTTCATCGCCGCCGGCGTGATGCTGCTGCTGTCCGGGCTGGGCTTCTGGCACAGCCGGCGTACCCCGGTCAGCGAAGCCGCCTTCGCCGCTCCAGCCATCCGGGTGCCCGCCACCGTCGGTTAGTTACCAGCAGCCACCCTGACCGGTGCCCGCCGAGGATGCGGGCGTCGGTCATGCTGGCCGGCCAGCACGCTCTAGGAGAACCTCATGACCTCGTCAGCCACCCGATGGAAGCTGCTCCGCATCGACAAGGCTCCACTGGCCGCCACCGCACCGCGCCCGATCGCTGACCGAGCTGATGGAGGCGTAGCACCCGCCATGCGCTCGAAGCAGCTGGCCCGGGACCTGAGGAGACTACGATGTACGGCCTGACAGATAGCGAGATGGGCCGCGCGGCCGCCCGTGGCACCCTCGCCCCATCGGTGCACAACACCCAGCCCTGGCGGTTCGTCATCAGCCGCGGCAGGCTCGAACTCTATGCCGATCCGCAACGGCAACTGCGGGTTCTGGACCCGCGCGGCCGGCAACTGATGATCAGCTGTGGCTGCGCGCTGTTCAACGTACGAGTCGCACTGGCCGCCGCCGGCTACGACGCGCAGATGGAGCGACTCCCCGACCCGACCCATCCCGATCTGCTCGCCCGGGTCAGCCTGCCGGCCGAGAGCAGCCGTGCCCTCCCCCTCGCCGAGCTGGATACCGCCATCGAAGAGCGTCGGACCAACCGGCGCCGATTCGTCGACCAGCGGGTGCCCGCAGACGTGCTGCGCCGGCTCACCGACGCCGCACAGCAGGAAGCCGCCGAACTGTACTCGGTCACCGCACCTGACCAGCGGCTGGCGGTGGCTCGGCTGAGCCGCCAAGCCGACGCGATCGAACTCACCGACCCGGCCTACCGGGCCGAGCTACGGGCCTGGACCACCACCGACCCGCACCGCGGCGACGGCGTGCTCGTCACCACCGTCCCGCATGTCGATGCCGGCGGCAGCGGCGACCTGCCGCTGCGCGACTTCGACACCAGCGGCCATGGCTGGCTGCCGGTAGCCACCAACTCCGGCCACGACCAATGCCTGCTGTTGCTCGGCACCCTCGACGACGACCGGATGTCCTGGCTACGCGCCGGCGAAGCACTTCAACGGGTCTGGCTGGAACTGACCCGGCTCGGTTACGTCGCCAGCCTGTTCACCCAGCTCATCGAGGTCCGGCAAACCCATGAGCTCCTGCGCCACGAACTCGGCCTAGGCATCCATCCTCATCTGCTCATGCGGGTGGGACAGGCACCGGACACCCCGCCGGCACCGCGCCGCCCGGCAGCCGAGGTCATCACCGACAACAGCACGGTCAACGGCACGTCCCGGTGACTGGCTGGCAGGCGAACGTGCAGCGTCATTCAACCGGCCCAGTGCCGCAATGCCTCATCGGCGCGGTGAGCCGGGCAGGCTGTGCGTACCTGGCGCCGCGGGACCATAGGACTGCGGCCTGGCGCTCGATCGAGGCAGGCGCTGGATGTCTCGTCCCAGGAGCGGCCGGCGAGGCTTTGCATCCTGTGCCCGGAGCAGCGAGGAAATCCTGCGGAGTCATCCCCCACCGCCTGCTGCCGTCTGACGCTGCCGGAACCGCCGGCCGGCAAGGTAGGGCCGCCCAGACGCCGAAGGCCCTACCCGGACGGGCCGTTCGGCTCTGGGACACCCGCCCTCAGCGGCAGATGCTGAGGGCGGTATCCGAGGACTTTCCCACCAGATCGGATGATTCTCGATGACTACGCTCGTCTCTGAGCTGTCCACAGTGCTGCGCCGAGCGGCCGTGCGGGCCACCCTGGCCCCGTCGGTGCATAACAGCCAACCCTGGCGGTTACACCTCACCGAGGACCGGCTCGACGTTCACGCCGACCTGAACAGGCAACTGTCGGTGCTGGACCCGACCGGCCGCCAGTTGTACATCAGCTGCGGTTGTGCGCTGATGAACGCCCGGATTTCGATCGCGGCATCCGGTGGCAGCGTGCAGGTGCACCGGCTACCACAGCCACGGCCGAGCACCTTGATCGCCTCACTGACTCCGCAGGACGGCCCGGCGGATCCCCGCCTGGCGGCACTGGATCCGGTGATCGAACTGCGCCAACTCAACCGTCAGCAGTTCACCGACGACCGGGTACCCAGCTCGGTACCGGCGATCCTGACGGCGGCCGCTGCCACCGAGGGCGCCACCTTCACCCTCATCGAGGACCCTCAGGCCACGGCCGCGATCGCCGTGCTGAGCCAGCGCGCCGAGGACATCGAGAACCGCAACCCGGCCTACCGCGCCGAGCTGCGGGCCTGGACCACCGACGACCCGGCGCGTCACGACGGGATGCGGGACTGCATCGAGGTCCACGGCTTCGACACCCGCGACCCTTGCAGACAGGCACCCCGGGGAGGTTCGTCAGCCACCCAGACGCTGGGTGTGCTGTGCACCGACGGTGACGGCCCGGAAGACTGGGTTCGCGCCGGGGAGGCGCTGGAACGACTGCTGCTGGAGATCAGCCGGCATGACCTGGCAGCCAGCCTGCTCACCCGGATCAGCGAAGTCCCGGCCACCCGTGCCGAACTCCGCAGGCAGCTGCAGCTGACCGGTTACCCGCACCTCTTGGTCCGTATCGGCCACGCGCCCCCGACACCGGCCTCGCGCCGCCGGCGACTGGTCGACGTCCTCAGCTGACCAGCCAGCCGATCGCGATGCCCAGACGTCCGGTTCCTCTGGTGGCGGGATAAGTGTTGCTGAACTGGGGCATAGTGGATTAATGACGGCATCAAGCCGCTGTCCGATCCAACCGAGGAGGCCCGAGGTGCGACGCAGTCTGGTGATATTCGCGGTGGCGGTAGCGACCTGCGTGTCGATGGTCGGTCTGAGCGCGCAGGCGTCGTCCGAACCGGCCCGCGCGAGTGCCCACGGGCTGGTGCGTAACCCCGACGGACAGCTGGTAAAGGTGGTCCACGGCAAACATGTGCCGGGGCATCGCAACGCTCCCAAGGATCCGCCGTCGGCGACGAACCTGTCGAGCGCCGCGGGCGCAGGCTGTGCCTACCGGACCACCAACCAATACTTCTGCCACGCCGGCGCCTATCAGTACGTCACGGCCGACGGTGCCTACATGTCGACCACGGTGGAGTCGCCATGGGTCGAGACCGGCGATGACCACAGCCTGGCCGAACTGGCCGTGGAGTCATCGGATGGCCAGCAGATCATCGAGATCGGCTGGACCGTCGACACCGTGCAGTGGGACGAGACGCCCCGGCTGTTCATCTACCACTGGGTCAACGGGCAGGGCACCTGCTACAACACCTGCGACTTCGTGTCGAACTCGACGACCATCACGCCCGGGATGACGCTGAGCCCCTCAAGCACGCCGGTGCAGTTCGCGATCGAGTACTACCAGGGCAACTGGTGGTACGGCTACAACGGCACCTGGTTCGGTTACCTGCCCGGCTCGGTGTGGGGTGGCGCGTACACCCAGTCCGGCCTGGTGCAGGAGTTCGGCGAGGTCGCCTCGACCACCGCCGAGCCGTGCACCGATATGGGCAACGGCTATCTGAGTACGAACGCCGCAGCCGCCGCGGTGACCGGCGTCGGCTACTACAACGCGACGACCGCGGTGAGCCTGACCAGCACCATGGACGACTCAACGCTGTACAACAGTCAGGTGACTTCGACGAACAGCTTCCGCTACGGCGGCCCGGGCGCCTGCTGAGCCCTTCCGCCCGGCCTGTAACGAGACTGGCTGCCACCGACTCCGGCCGGTGGCAGCCAGCCCGATGAATCGATGAATCCCCAGCGGTCATCTCCAGGACGCGCGCCACACCCGCCCGCGGTCAGCGCACGTCCAGGCGGTCGAATGCGAGCAGGCAGCCGGCGGTGGCGAGTGCGGCGACGCCGATGAGCACGGCCGCCCAGCCGATCGGAAGGCCGTGGCTGACCTGCCCGTCGCCGACCGCGTAGAAGAACGGGGATGTGTATCTGGCTGGGTGTAGCCAGCTCACCACTGGGGCGAGTGAGCTGATCAGATAGGCCGCGGCAGCGAGTGCGGAGGTGGCGCCGAGCGCGGTGCCGCGGCTGCCGGTGAGCGCGCCGATGAGCATCGCGATCGCGCCGAAGTCGATCCCGAGCAGTAGCGACCCGATGGTGACACCGGTGAGGCCGGTGGTGCCGATCGCGAGGTCGAACTGACGCCCCGCGAGTACGCAGAGTGCGGTGGTGAGGCTGACCGGCACGGCTTGCAGGGCCATCGTGGCCGCCTTCTGCAGTGCGATGCCTTGCCGGGACATGGGCAGGGTGGCGACCAGGGCGAGGGTGCCGTCCTCGTCCTGGCCGGCCAGGCTGGAGGCTCCGTAGCCGATGGTGAGCAGGAGCACGACGAGCGGGAGGAAGTTGGCGTAGAGGTTGGCGTTGAGCCAGCCCGGTGGGGTGGTCAGCGACCCGCTTGCGCCGAACAGCGCCGCGACGGTGGAGCTGTCTTCGGTGAGCTTGTCGAGGCTGCTGTCGTTCTTGAACGACGGGTACAGGGCCACGATCACGAAGGCGTAGACGGCCATGCCGATCGCGTAGCCGTACATCGAACGGCGTCGCAGCGCCAGGTCCAGCCGGGCGATGTCAGCGGACATCGCCGGCCTGCTTCGCCTCGTCGCGGTAGTAGCTGAGGAACAGTTCGTCGAGATCGGCCGGCCGGGCGGTCACGTCGATCGGATCGAGCATCGCGGCTGCCCCGAGCAGCGGTCCCACCGCTCCGGTCACCGAGAGCGTGACCCGCCCGTCCGCGCAGTGCAGCACCCGGACTCCGTCCAGGCCGGCGAACGTGTCAGCGGTGACTGCGGCCGGGAAGCGGAACTCGATGGTGCGCGGCGCGGCCTTGCGCAGTCCTTCGACGGTGTCGGTGACGATGATGCGTCCTTCCTTGATGATCGAGAGCCGATCGACGACCCGCTGCACCTCGTCGAGCTCGTGCGAGGACAGCAATACGGTGCGCCCCTCGGCGACGGTCTCGCGGACCAAGCTGATGAACTCGTCCTGCAGCAGCGGGTCCAGCCCGGAGGTGGGCTCGTCGAGCACCAGCAGGTCGGGGCGGTGCATGAACGCAAGCACCAATCCGATCTTCTGCCGGTTTCCCTTGGACAGGGTTCGGACCGGCCGGTCCAGCTCGGCGGCGAAGCGCTCCACAAGTTCGTCGCGGTAGCTGTGATCCTGCAGCCCGCGGGCCCGGGCGAACCGGTCGAGGTGCTGTCGGCCGGTCAGCCGCGGGAAGAGCGCGAGCTCACCGGGCAGGTACCCGACCCGGCGATGGATCGCGGCCGCATCGCGGTTCGGATCCATCCCGAAGACCCACATGCTTCCGGAGTTCGGCCGGTACAGGCCCAGCAGCAGCCGGATCGTGGTGGACTTGCCCGCCCCGTTCGGGCCGAGGAAGCCGAACACCTCACCGGGCCCGAGCTCGAAGCTCACCTGCTCGATACCGCGGTTCACGCCAAACCTGCGGGTCAGGCGCTCGACCTTGACGACCGGTTCTGCCATGCCCACTCTTCCTGGCCCTTGCCATCGAGGAACGCCGTGCCTCACGCTGCACGCGGTCGTAATTGAGCCGGCGCTCAGACCCTCCGTCCCGGCACAGCGCCACCAACCGTGATGGTTGCAGGCCCGCTCATCCGCTCCCCCACCGGCCGGCGGCCTGCTGTTCACCGTTCTCATACGTTTTCGTATTAGCAAATATTGCAAGTGGCTAATGATAGGCGAATACACGGGATGATGCCGACAGCCGGCGCCTTCTTCGCGTTGCGCCGACTCCGTCAGGCCAACTAACGAGTTTCCGCCCGCTCCGCACCGACACCGAGTGGCTTCGAACAGATGCGTCCTGAGCTCACGTCCTGCGGCTTGAAGTACGCAGTCGCTGCGGTCACGTTGTCGCCCAAGCCCGTCCCGGCGCACCCGT
>DASUAC010000214.1:0-9194 GCA_035763985.1 Jatrophihabitans sp.
GGCCGCCGAACTGGACGGTGTTGGAGGTGACCGCGAAGTAGGCGGCCACCGACAGCTGCATGTTGTCGCCCTTGCTCAACGCCAGCGTGATCCGGCGCAGCTGCGGGAAGTCCGGCGGTGGCCGGAAGGCCGGATGGAAGCCGCCGACCGACACCAGGAACCGGCGCTGGCCGAGCCAGGCCAGCCGCAGCGCCATGTCGCCGGACAGCGCGAACGCGCCGATCCGGGAGGCATAGATGCTCGCATCCAGCGACAGCGTCCCCCTACCCAGGTCGAGCACGCCCAGTGCGTCGAGGTGGATCCGGACCAGCGCGGACTCGTCGGCCTTGGGCAGGCCGATCAGCAGCCGGCCGGCGAGCACGATCACCATCGGGTCGGGCAGCTCGATCAGGATCGCCAGTTCGACGATGGCCAGCACCGGGTCGCCCCAGGTGAGCCGGGCCATCGGGCCGCCGATGAACCGGCCGTCCGCCACCGGGAAGTCGGTGGACAGCGCGGCGATCAGCTGGGCCGGGTGGCCGGCCGGATCGGCCGGGAACAGCAGTGCGCTCAGCCCGCCACCACGCACGCCGGACCGGATCGCGTCGACGTTCACGGTGCGGTTGAGCCCGAGCAGGCCACCCAGCCCGGTCAGCGCGAAGCCGAGGCCGAGCTGGATCGGCGGGAAGCTCGCGGTCAGGATGACCAGCAGGCTGTAGCTGGGATCGCCGTGGTCGTCGAGGATCGGGCTGCCGTCCGGGTGCTGGGTCAGCAGCAGGCCCACCGCGCCGACCGAGACCGGCCCGACGGTGAGCTGCAGGCTGCCGAGGTAGCCGCCGTCGACGAACTCGAGCAGGCCTCCGCCGGAGATCATCGGTGCGTCCACCGCGACCGCGACGCCGGACGGCGGCTTGAGCTCGACGGTGCCGTCCAGTGGCCCCAGGCTGCCGCCGTCCTCGGTGCTGCCGATGCCGAACCGCCAGCCGAAGTCGAGCACGGTCAACGCGATCGGCCCGAGCGCGGATCCGATCGAGGCCACCGCGTCGATGCTCAGCCCGTCGGTCTCGCCACGCAGGTCGATCCGGCCGCCGACGATCACCAGCGGCCCGTAGGAGCGTCCCGGCATCGAGGTCAGCGTGGTGGCACCGCCGAGCGAGGCCGAGCCGACCAGTTGGATGCCGGTCCGGCTGGCGATCAGGGCAAGTTCCACCGGCAGGCTCAGCGTTGCTGCCGGCAGCAGGCTGGACAGCAGGCCGTCCCGGCCGACCGGGTCGAGTTCCAGCACGGTCCGGCCGGCCAGCTTGAACTGCAGCTCGTACGAACCGCTGCCGTCGATCTGGACGGTCACCGAGATCTCGGCGGCGCTGGCGTTGCCGGCACTGGTGGCGCCGGTGGTGTCGGAACCGGCCAGCCGCAGCCCGAGGGTCAACCCGACCGGCACCCCGTCCGAGGAGCCGATCGCTTGGCCGCCGAGCAGCGCGAGCGGCAGCGACCCGGTGATCTCGGCGAGCACCTCCCAGCCCCGGGAGCCGGAGCTGAGGCTGCCCGGTGACAGCGGCGCGAGCAGCACGGCGGGCCGGTTGTCGGTGTCCGGATCCGGTCCGGTGAGCGCCACCGCCAGCGCGACGCGCCCCGGCTCGGAGTCCTCGCCCGCCAGCAGCCAGACGGTCAGCGCCCGCGACAGCAGGTCGGCCTCGGCCTGCGACAGCGGTGGATCGAGCGCCGGCACCCCGCCGTACCGGGCTCGCAGGCCGTCGACCAGCAGCGGCAGCGCGTCGGCCAGCACCGGGAACAGCGCCGCCGCCAGCGCCTGCACCGCGGCCGGCGTGGTCAGCCCGCCGGCCGGCAGGTAGCGCTTGCGCAGGGTGTCCAGCGGGCCGGACACCGACGACACCAGCTTGTCCAGGTGGAACTCCGGCAGCCGGTACGGATTGCGTACCGTCTGGCCGTTGACCTGCACCGCCGGCTGCAGCGGCGCCAGCGTCTGCGGTACGTAGCAGCCGGTGACACTGGCCAGCGCGGCGACGGCCGGCAGGTTGTGCCGCAGCCAGTCCTCGGCCATCAGCAGCAGCAGTTCCTGGCCCAGCTTGTCCAGGGTGGGCGGCGGGTTGGTCAGCTGGAGGTGGGACAGCTGGCCGACGGACTTGCCGACCGCCTTCGCCCGCGGCACCAGTTCCGTCAGCCGGTGCAGCCAGCTGCCGGTGCCGGAGATCGGCTCGTCGAACACCTCCAGCAGGTCGGAGAGCACCTGGTCGACGGCGCGGCCGACCGCGGCGACCGCGTCCGACATGCCCGGCACCAGGGCGGGCCGCCAGCCCAGCCGGTCGAGCAGTGCGCTGACCCGGTCCGGGGTGGTGGCGGCCGCGAGCTGCCCGGCCAGTTGGAACAGGGCGAAGACGACGCGTTCGCCGATCGGGTCGGACTGCGCGGGCTCGGTCACGGCGACACCTGCGGTTTCAGGAACTCATACATCCGCCGGAAGCCGATCACGTTCTCCCGCATGCCCTTCCAGCTCTTCCACTCGTCGGTGGCGTCAGCCGTGGTGATGTAGTCCAGCAGCACCGGCAGCACGGCCGGGTCGGACAGCACCGGCGCGACCGTCGGCCAGTTGGCGCCGAGGATCTTGAGCTGCTCGTCGCTCAGCGCAGCGAAGGTCGTCGAGGGCGGCTTGGTGACGCCGTTGACCGCCAGCGCCGCCTTGGCAACCGCAGCGGTGTAGCCGTGCTGGTGCAGCACGGCGCGCAGCTTCTGCGCCGCGTCGGAGCCGGGACTGGCGCGCACGGCGGCCCGGGCAGCACTGCACAGCAGCGCCGGCGCCTCGCTGCCGGCGTGGTAGAGCAGGTAGACGATGGGTTCGGGCAGCCGAGTGGGGGCCTTCGGCCCGAACCTGGTGGGGCCGTACGCCAGCCGATCGAGGTACCAGGCCGACTCGGTCAACATCCCCACCAGGTACTCCACCGAGGCGCCGGAGGCGGTACCGGTGTAGCCGGCCGCGCCGGTGGGCGTCACCCGGTAGGTGGGACCGTGCGTGCCGGTTGCCGCGCCGGCGACGCCGGTCAGCTGCAGGCGCCGGTGATCCCGGTCGCCGATTGCCAGCTCGACGGCCTTGTCGTGCGTCTTGCCCAGTGCCTTCTCCCGGTTCAGCGCCCACCAGTCCTCCAGCTGCGTGTACGGATAGGGCTGTCCGGTCGGGTAGTACGCCTCCGCCTCGCGCTGATAGTCCTGGTTCCACAGGATGTCCATGCCGGCCAGCACGAACGCCTGGGTCTCGTCGGCATCGACCACCGGTGATTTGCCGCCCCAGACGCCGGCGAATTTGTTCTGATCGATCAGGTAGGTGCCGCAGTAGCTGTAGTAGGTGATGCTGAAGGCCGGGGTGAAGTTCGACCGGCCCGGCGGCAGCGGAACCTGCTGCAGCGTGGTGTCCAGCGTGTCGCTCTCCGCCGGCACCGTCAGATCCCCCTCGGTGCGGAAGAAGGCCAGCAGCCGGGTGACCAGCTCCGGGGCGGTCAGCGCCGGCTTGGTCAGCTGGGTGCCGAGCAGCTTGGTGGCGACGATGGCGGCCGCCTCCCAGCGGGCGTAGACCTCGGCCAGGTTGCGGATCTGCTGGAGGAGTTCGGCGGCGACGGCCGGATCCGCGGCGGCGGCCGCTACGGTACCGGCCTGATCGGCCAGCCCGGCCAACGCCTGATCGGTGCCGTCCGGCTCGGCCGATACGGTGGTGTGCCGGCCGGCGACCAGCCGCAGGAACGGATCCGTGAAGTGCGTCCGCAGCCCTTTCGGTGCCGTCGGCAGTGTCTGCTTCTTGAGGCCGGCCGGCAGCCCGGCGGCGAGGCCGGCCCGCTGCAGGGCCGCCTCGGCCAGCTTCTTGCGGTTGGCCAGCCAGCCGAACCAGCCGGTCAGGACGCCGGCTCGCTGCGCCGTGGTGAGGCCGATCAGCCGTTCGTGCACGTAGTCGATCAGGGGATGCCAGGCGAATTCATCGGAGAGATTGGCGACGTCCGGTCCGATCCGGGTGTACTGGGTATGCGGTGTCCCGACCGGCGCGTCGGCCAGCATCTTGCCCAGCGCGGCCAGTTTGGCGGCATTGGGCACGGGCATCCCTCGTCAGAGTCGGACCGGCCGGCCCTCGCTGTGGATCATGGCCGGCGCAGCCAGAGCATGCCCACTCAACCGCGAGGTTCGCAAGTTAACACGGCTAAGTTTTGCAGGCATCAAGTGACCGGCCGATCCGGCGCCCGCGCCGGGCCCGGGCCCACGGATAAACCGAACGGTATACGTGAGCAGGCCTGTCTTGTGGGGTGACCGTTATCAGACGATTGATCAAACTATGATCATCTGATTGCCATCTCTTGCGAGCCATGATCAACGGGTATACGTTGCAGCGAATAATGGCCCTAGATCGAGGGGGAAGCTGTGAACCAAGGTCCGACCGAAGGTGGAAGCGCCGAAGAACTCTCTCCCGAATTCAAGGGGGGTCATGTTCTCTTCAGCCCGTCGGCTGTCGTATTCACCTTCACCGACACGCACCGGCAGCACGCCGCGAAATGCTTGCGGGAGAACGGTGAGATCAAGATTTCATTCCGGGATATCTCGGTGACCGACCTGAGCGATATCCGCGCGCTGGATCCCGATGGTGGCGTCATCGTCGACTAGTCGACGCGGTGGTTTCCGAGAATGGGGCGCGCGTTGGGCTGGCCTACAGCGCGCGTACCCCTCGGTTCGTGGACGAACACCCGGGCCAGATCGACTATGTGGAAATACCTTTCGAACTCCTCCGGCACAATCCCGGTGTCCTTGACATCAGGTCGGCGCTGCCGGTGGTCATGCACTGCGCCAGCCTGTCGATCGCGGGCACGGTGCGTCCGCAACCCCAGGTGCTCGAGGCTGTTGCCGACTGGGCGGACAAGACCGCGACACCCTGGATAGGCGAGCATTTGTCGTTCATACTCGCCGAACGGGAGATGGGCGATCCGGCCGCGGACGAGTACGCGCCCGGCGAGCCGTGGAACATCGGTTATACGGTAAGCCCGCAAATGACCCACCAAACCCTGGAAAGAATCGTCGCGGCGCTGGCGCACGCCGAATCGGTATTGCCCGTGCCATTGCTGCTCGAGAATCCGCCGATATATTTCGACGTGCCCGGCTCGACCATGAGCCAGATCGAATTCATCAATGAACTGTGTGCGGCCACCGATATCGGTTTGCTGCTCGATCTGGCCCATTTCTACATCTCGGCCAGGAACCGCGGCGAGGATCCGGCGGACGCGCTCATCCGGTTCCCGCTCGACCGGGTCGTCGAGGTGCACGTCTCCGGCGTCGATGAGCAGGCCGGCGGGATCTGGGACAACCATGCCAGCCGAGCGCCGCAGGCCGAGTTGGACCTGCTGGCCACCGTGGTCCGGGAGGCCCCGGTACAGGCGATCACCCTGGAGTACAACTGGTCGGCCCGGTTCCCTGACCAGGTCCTGCTGGCCGAGCTGTCCCGGGTGCGGGACGTCCTCAGCACCGCGGTGCCGGCGTGAGCACGACCGCGCACACCGAGATTGCCCGGTGCCTGCTGGAACCCGGCTACCTGGACCGGCTGCGCGAGGAGCGGCTCAGCGAGGAGCGGCTGACCGGCGTGATCGGCTCCGGCCGGCCGCCGGACGAACTGGATCTGGCCAAGGTCCGGCTGTTCGCCGGCTTCATATCCAAGGTCCAGCACAACGACCTGTGGCTGGATCTGCCCTACACCCGGGCGCTGCTAAAGCTGGCCGAGATCGAGATCGGGGTCTTCGCCGAGTACCGCGAGCGGCACCTGCGCCTGCTCCGAACCGGTCCGACCCGCGCCGGACGGGTGCGCTCGTTCCTCGACTTCCTCGACGAACTGCTCGCCACCGGCGACCTGCCGGCGGCATCGGTGATCTCCACCATGGCCGCCCACGAGCGAGCGCTGTGGGAGTTGCGCCTGGCGCTCACGGCGGCCCCCGACGAGTCGAACGGCCCCGGCGCCGAGCGGTGCATCACGCCCCGGGACGTGTTCCGGGTGGCCGGCCTCGCGCACGATCCGGGCCGGATCGTCGAGGCCATCCAGGGCGGCGGCGCGGCGTGGGCAGCGGCGCCGCCGAGACCGCACTTCGTCTGTTACTGGGCCGACCGCAGCCAACAGCGACTCACCACCACCGAGGTGGACGAGGTCACCGCGGCCGTACTGCGGGAGATCGGAGCCGGCACCACCTGCGGCGCGCTGCTCGGCAGGCTGTCGGCCTCGGCCAGCCCGGCCGTGCTCGGCGACGTACTCGACCAGGCCCTGGCCCGCACCATGATCGACCATGCGCCGCACGATCACGATTGGGCCAGCTGGCGATGAGGGTGGCCCTGGTCGACAACCTGCTGCTGGAACGTCGCGGCGACCTGTTCCACTTCGACACGCAGCCGCACCTCGGGCTGATCTCGCTGCTCTCGGTCATCCGGGCCGAGGGCCACCACGGCACGCTGCTGGACCCGAAGCTGTCGCTGCGGCGCGGCTCGGTCGCGCTCGACGCCTTCATGTACGAGGCCTTCGCGACCGAGATCCTGCACACCCAACCCGATGTGGTCGGCTTCACCAGCCTCGGCTGCAACTTCATCGCCACCGCGCGGATCGCCGGCCACCTCAAGCGGGTCCGGCCGGAGCTGCCGATCCTGCTCGGCGGGCCGCACGCCAGCATCCTGGACGTCCCGATCCTGACCCGGTACCCGCAGTTCGACGTCATCGTCCGCGGCGAGGCCGAGCTGACCCTCGGCCCGGTGCTCGAGCGGATCCGGGACCACCGTCCGCTCGACGTCGCCGGGGTGACGTACCGGAACGCGGACGGGATCCAGCGCACCTGCGACGGTCCCCTGGTCAGCGACCTCGACGCGCTTCCGTCGCCTGACTACTCCGCCTACCCGATCCAGGAGCTGAACCTGCCGGTGCTGCGGGTGGAGGCCGGCCGAGGCTGCCCGTTCTCCTGCACGTTCTGCTCGACGGCCACCTTCTTCGGCCGCCGGTACCGGCTGCATTCCGCCGAGCGGTTGTGCGCCGAGCTGGACCGGCTGCATGCCGCCTACGGCCAGACGCACTTCTCCCTCACCCACGACCTGTTCACCGTGAACAAGGCGAAGGTGCACGAGTTCTGCGAGGCCGTCGACGGCCGTGGCTACACCTGGTCCTGCTCCGCCCGGATGGACTGCGTGGATCCGGCGTTGCTCGCGCACATGGCGAAGGCCGGCTGCCGGTCCATCTACTACGGCATCGAGACCGGGTCCCGGCGGATGCAGTCGGTGGTGTCCAAGAAGCTGGACCTGGACCTGTTCTGGCCGACCCTGGAACACACCCGCGAGGTGGGGATCGAGGCCACCACCTCCTTCATCACCGGTTACCCACAGGAGACGCTCGCCGATCAGTCTGACACCCTCGACCTGATCGGCGAGCAGTGGCGGCGGACCCCGGCCGGGGTGGTCATCCAGCTGCACCTGCTGACCCCGGAGCCGGGCACCGCGCTGCTCACGCAGTACCGCTCCGAGCTGGCCTGGGACGGGCACATCTCCGACTTCAACCTGCCGGCACTCGAACACGACGACGACGCCGCCATGCGGGCCGATCCGGAAGTGTTCGTGAACCACCATTACTACCGGGGCGAACTGCCCCGCCGCCGCAACGTCCTGGTCACCGCCATGCACCCGGTGCTGTACCGGCTCGGCATGCCGGTGCAACGGCACCTGCTTGCCCGGTATCCCGGATTCAGCCTGGCCGCCTTCTTCGCGGAGCTGGCCGACTGGCGGGATCGGGAGGCCTACGAGCTCGCCCCGGGCGCCGAACTGCTGGTCCGCTACGCCACGGCCGCCTGGGGCGCCGGGGACCACCTGACCTCGATGATCCGGTACATGCTCGCCGCGACCGCGCCGGAGCTGCAACTCGCGACGAGCCGATTCGCGCCGATGCCACAGGCCGAGGCCGCCCTTGACGATGCCTGCCTGGCCCTGTCGCCGCGGGTGGCCCTGCTCGCCGGCGTGCATGACTGCCCGGCGATCCTCCGGCTGCTAACCGAGGCCGAGCGGCCCGAGTTGGTCACGGTGCCGGAACAGTTCAGGAACCCGGCCGAGAACTTCGTCCTGGTACCGGCTCCCGGCCAGCGGCTGCGAACCATCTCGCTGTCCCCGGACGCGGTCCGGCTGCTCGACCTGCTCAGCGCACCCACCGGCCGGCGCGAGCTGGCCGACGCGCTCGGGGTGGCCGCCGATGACCGGGCCGGGTTCGAGTCGATCCTGGACTCGTTCGTCAGCGCCGGGATCCTGGAGAACGCGCCGGCGCCGGCGTTCCCGCTGGCCCGCGGGAGTTTCCGGCTAGCCGCGCCCGGCGTACGTCTCAGCCACCCGACGCCGCTCGCGACGAGCGGGAGTAAGGAGACCCACCCGCGGTGAAACTCGACCTGTTCGACGCCATCGCGGGGCACTACGCCGCGTGCTGCCTGTCGGCGCTGCAGGAGGCCGGGGTGCTGGCCCAGCTCCGCCAACCGGCGAGCCCGGCGACGTTGGCCGACCGGACCGGTCTCGATCCCGAGCTGCTGGCCGGAGTCCTCGACTTCCTGGCCGCCACCACCGAGGTGCTGGCCCGCGGCCCGGCCGGCTACCAGCTCGCCGATGCCTACCGGTCGCCGAACGCGCTGGAGTTCCATCTCGACAAGTTCATCGGGGCGTACGGGCCACCGATCCAGGCCCTGGACCAGGTGCTGCAGCAGCCGGCGAGCGGCGCCGGCCTGGTCGCCGGGGCGAAGCTCGCCCGCGCGTTCGCCGCGCTGCACCAGCCGGTCCCGTCGCTGACGGCACAACTGCTGCGGGGGTGGCAGATCGACTCGTTGGTCGACCTGGGCTGCGGCGCCGGCGGCCTGCTCGTCGAACTGGCCGGCGCGAGTGCCTCGTTCCGCGGCTGGGGGTTCGACGCCAACCCGGAGATGGTGCGAGCCGCCTGCCGGGCGGCGGACGCCGCCGGGGTGGCGGACCGGGTCGAGTTCCGGCTGGCCGACGTGCGCGCGCTGGAGGCCGGCGCAGTGCCCGACGGGGCCAAGGCGGCGGCCGCGATCCACGCCCGGTCGCTGTTCAACGCGCTGATCGACCGCGACGGCAGCGCCGTCGTCCGGCTCATCTGCCGGATCCGCGAGCTCTTCGGCGCCACGTTCCTGTTCGTGGAGGACTATTACGGCCGGCTGGGC
>DASUAC010000215.1:0-5448 GCA_035763985.1 Jatrophihabitans sp.
TGCCGCAGTGGAAGGCCGGCCCGCGGATCGAACCGCTGGTGTCGGAGGCGATCGCGACCCGGACCAGCCCGGCGGCCACCGCGGCGCCGGCGCCGGAGGACGAGCCGCTCGGCACGTGCTCGTCGTTCCACGGATTGCGGGCCGGCGGCACCGGCAGGTCGAAGCTCGGACCGCCCACCGCGAACTCGAAGGTGGTCAGCTTGCCGAGCAGCACGCCGCCGCCGGCCCGCAGCCGTGACTCGATCGCGCTGTCGGCGCCGGCCACCCGGTCGACGGTCAGCCAGGAGGCGTTGGTCGTCGGGACGCCCTGCGCGTCGATGATGTCCTTGAGCGCATAGGGGATTCCGTGCATCGGCCCGCGGTCGATGCCGGCCCGCAGATCCCGGTCGGCCTGCGCCGCGCGCTGCAACGCCAGCTGTTCGGTCACCAGGATGAACGAGTGCAGCGCCTCGTCCAGCCGGGCGATCCGGGCCAGCGCGTGCCGGGTCAGCTCGACCGAGGACAGCCGACCCGAACGCAGCAGCGCACCGGCCTGCGGCACCGACAGCTCGTGCAGCGCGGTGGCGGATACGGTCGCCTCAGGCATCGGCCACCTCGGCCCGGACCGCTTGGGCCTGGACCGCTTCGGCCCGAACCGCTTCGGCCCGGACCGCTTCGGCCTCGGCGCGGAGCAGCGCGGTCAGGCCGCGCAGCCCCCGGTAACCGTGCAGCACCCCCTCCCGCAGATCCGCCGGCACCTCGATGCCGGCCCGCCGGGCGGCCGCGTCGAACTCGGCCGCCAGCTCGGCGGCATCGTCACTCCACTCGGTCATGGGCATCCGGCGTTCGTGGTCCGGCTTCCCGCTGGGCGGCCAGCCAGGACTCGATCTCGTGCGACTCGGTGGGCAGCGCCTGGGTCAGCAGCCGGTTGCCCTCGGCGGTGATGAGCACGTCGTCTTCGAGCCGCACCCCGATCCCGCGCAGCTCCTCGGGCACCAGTTCGTCGTGCGGCTGCAGGTAGAGCCCGGGCTCCATGGTGAGCACGTAGTTCTCCTTCAGCACGCCGTCGGAGTACGCCTCCGGCCGGGCGTGGCCGCAGTCGTGCACGTCCAGGCCGAGCATGTGCCCGAAGCCGTGCAGGGTCCACCGCCGGTAGGTCATGCTCTCCGGGTCCATCGCCTCCTCGACGCTGCCGGGCAGGATGCCGAGGCCGTGCAGCCCCTCGGCGAGCACCCGCATGCAGGTCTGGTGGATCTCCCGGAAGTGGGCACCGGGCGCCATCTTGGCCAGCCCGGCGGTCCGGGAGGCGTGGACGATGTCGTAGATGTCGCGCTGGGCGTTGCTGAAGGTGCCGGAGACCGGCAGCACCCGGGTGACGTCGGCGGTGTAGCAGTTGACGTTCTCCACGCCCATGTCCATCAGCAGCACCTGGCCCGGCTCCACGCTGGCGTCGTTGCGCGACCAGTGCAGGATCGTCGAGCGCGGGCCACCGCCGATCACCGAGCTGTAGCCGACGCCGTTGCCGCAGACCCGGGCCCGCCAGCCGAAGATGCCGTCGATCACCCGCTCCGAGGTCACCGCGTCGGTGGGAAGCCGGCGGGCCACGTCCTGGAAGCCGAGGATGGTGGCGTCCACCGCCTGCTGCAGCTGCTGGATCTCCCAGTCGTCCTTCACCAGCCGCAGTTCCGACAGCACGCTGGCCAGCAGCGCGTCCCGCTCGGCGTTCTCCTCGGTCATCGGCAGCAGGCCGGCGTCGATGCCGGTGTCGTAGCCGCGCAGCACCCGCAGGGTGGCCGGATTCGCCTTGCCGACGGCCGCCGGGAACTCCGCCAGCGGCCGGGCGTCGATCTCGAAGACGACCGACTTCTCCTGCGGGGAGAACCGCCGGCCGTGCCAGATCTCGCCGTCCATCCGGTCCAGGTACTGCAGGCCGGAGGCGACGTCCGAGCGCGGCTGCACGTACAGCACGGCGTCGTGGCCGGTCGCTGTCGGGTGCAGCACCAGCACCGAGTTCGGCTCCTGGTCGCCGGTCAGCCAGATGAAGTCGCTGCCGCCGCGGAACAGGTGCGGCGCGCCGAAGGTACGGGAATGGATGTTGCCGGTCGGGATGACCAGGGTGTCGCCGGGGAACGCCGCCGACAGCAGCGCCCGCCGGCGGGCCAGGCTCGCCACCTGCGGAACCGGGGTGAGCTCGATCTCCTCGGCACGCCAGCCGGTCAGCATGTAGTCGAGGAACTTCTTCGGGATCTGCGTGTCGTGCGCACCCGAGACCTCTTCGCGACCGATGTTAGCCATTGCGTCCTGCCTCCATGTCGTGGTTCGTGCCGTCGCGCCCATCCTCGCGCATGCGCAGGCAAGCGCACGTGATGAGGTCCAGATAGGCGCAGCCGGTCGAGCTGAACACGGTCCGGCGGTTCGCGAAGCCGTCCGCCGCGGCGGTCTCCAGCAGGTCGAGCTCGACGGCGGCCGAGTGCAGCGGGCCGGCCTCGGCCAGCGCGGTGGCCAGGTCCTCGACGATCACCAGGCTGGTCCGCAGCAGCTCGGCGGGCAGCTCGCGCGAGTCGACCGTGTGCGCGCCCATGCAGTTGACGTGGACGTGCTCGGGCAACTCGGCCGACAGCGGCAGCGGGACGGCCGAGGTGGTCGCGGTGGCCAGGACGTCCACGCCCCGGCTGGCCTGTTCGGCGGTCTCGCAGACGACGGTACGCACCGCCCGGCCGCCCCGGGCGGCCAGCGCCTCGACCTCCCGGGCGAACCGGGCGGCCCGGTCGGCACGCCGGGAGTGGATCCGGACCTCGGCGACCGTACGCACCGCCGACACCCCGAGGTACTGCTGCCGGGCCTGCACGCCGGAGCCGATGATGCCCAGCACCGGCGCGTCCGGCGCCGCGCACCGGTCGGTGACCAGGGCGGTCACCGCGGCGCACTTGACGTTGGTGACGGTGTTGCCGTCGAGCACGCCGAGGAACCGGCCGGTCGACACCGAGAACATCGGCACCACCGAGCTGACGGTCGCCGCCGAGCCCGGCGCGCCGGGAGCCACGATGGTGGCGGTCTTGTTGACGTACAGGTCGTAGTCGGCCGAGACCGCCGGCATCGAGATGAACCTGGTGCCGGCCGGGTCGGTCACCGTCTCGCGCGGCGGCACCAGCATCCGCCGGACCGCGCCGCTGCGCAGGCCGGCCCGCATCTCGGCCGCCACCGACCTGATCAGGGCCTGCTCGTCGGTGGCGCCCGGTTTCCCGACGGGCAGCACGACCGCGCTCATGTACCTACCCCGCGCTTCGCGCAAGCGCTCATCGCGAATTCGCTGTGCCGTTCTCCTCGCGCGAGCGCTCGTCGACGCTCCTCGGGCCTGACGGCCCTGCGATGCTCACTCATGTACCTACCTCGCTCTTCGCGCAAGCGCTCATCGCGAATTCGCTCCGCTCCTCGGGCCTAACGGCCCTGCGATGCTCACTCATGCGCATTCGTCCAGGGCGTCCTCCAGCACGGTCGCGAAGTCCTCGGTCATCTCGCCGGTCATGTCGCCGCGCAGCATCAGCCGGATGCCGGCCTGCCCGCGCGCGACGATCGGGAAGAACATCGCCGAGCAGTAATAGCCGCGCTGGTAAAGCAGCTTGGACAGCCGCACCGCCCGGTCGTTGTCGCCCACCGTGACGAACTTGATGTGCGAACCCTGGCCGCGCAGGTCCCGGCCCTTCAGCCGCCGGTCGAAGATGGCGATGTTCTCGGCCAGCTGGTTCTGCCGCCGGCCGAGTTCGGGCGTCCGGTGCACCACGATGCTGCCGAGGCTGGTGCCGATCGCCGCCGTGCGCATGCTCTGCGACCAGCCGAGCGGGCCGGAACGGTAGAGGAAGTCGTACTTGCCGGCCGAGCCGATCATCGCGATGCCGCCGGTGCTGCCGAACGCCTTGGCGGTCGAGGCGACCACCATGGTGCGGTCGTCGAGTTCGGTGAAGACCGAGCGGGCGAAGCCCTCGCCGTTCGGGCCCTGGGTGGACAGCGCGTGCGAGTCGTCGATGTAGAGGTAGGTTCCGTACTTCTCCTGCACCGCGCGCATGCCCGCCAGGTCGGCCAGGCCGCCGACCGAGTACGCCCCCTCGCAGACGTAGGCCACCCGCGGGTACTTCTTGCAGATGTCCTCCAGGAACTGCATGTCGTTGTGCGGGCAGGTGATCACCCGTGCCTCGTCGGCGACGATCGGCTTGAGGAAGTTCATCGAGAAGTGCGCGAACTTGTCGAAGACCATGACCAGCGGGTCGCTGTCGGTGAGGTGCCCCGAGGCCAGCAGCGGCAGCACCGCCGCGCTCAGCACCCCACAGGAGATCGAGGGCAGCACGTACGCGCCGAACAGCTCGGACAGCTCGGCCTCCAGTTGGTGCATCAGGTCCAGCCGGATCCGGAACTCGGCCATCGCCAGGCCGGTGATCTGCTGCTGGCGCAGCGCTTCCACGCCCGCCTCGACGACCGCCGGGTGGCTGTTCAGTCCGAGGTAGGAGCACGAGGAGAGGTTCAGGAACTCATGGCCGGTACGTACGTCGCGCAGCCGGTTCTGGCCGTCGACCGCCTCCACCCGGATGTCCAGCATGCCGCTGTCCGCGGCGAGCTGCCAGGCCGCCTCGGACGCCGGGACCATGCGCTGGTTGTTGCGGAACCGGTGCGGCCCCATCACGGTGTCGTCGTTGTCCATGCTCTCCTCGATATCCACGAAATCTCGTTGCTTCACCGCCGAAGCGACCAGCGACCCACGAACGTCCTTGCATTACCGGGGTGAACCGGTGATGGGCCGGGCGGCGGGTCGCGATGGCCTTGTCCGCCGGTTGGACCCACCGCCCGGGGTCGGCTAACCCGGCTGACCCGGCTGCCCCTGCTGACGCCTGCTGACCCGGCTAACCGGCTAACCCTGCTGACCCGGCTAACCCGGCACCGGCGACCGCAGGAATTCACCGAGCCGGTCGAGCGCCTCGCGGGCCTTGGCCAGCCGGGCGTGGTGCAGGTGCCAGACGTGCACCATCCCCGGCCAGACCTCGAGCGTGACCGGCGAGCCGGCCCGCCGCAGCTTGGCCGTGATCCGCTCGGCGTCGCTGAGCAGCATCTCCCGCTCGCCCACCTGGATCAGGGCCGGCGGGAAGCCGTGCAGGTCGCCGTACAGCGCCGAGGCGTACGGCAGATCCCGGGGCAGGTCGCCGAGGTAGGACTCGGCGACCTGAGCCACCACCGTCTTCTGGATCAGCGGATCGACATCCTCCTTGCTGTCCAGCGTCTCGCCGGTGCCGGCCAGATCTACCCACGGCGAGATGACGGCCACCGCCTGCGGCATCGGCAACCCCCGGTCCCGGGCGGCGAGCAGCATCGCGAAGACCAGCCCGCCACCGGCCGAGTCGCCGGCCAGCACGATCGACTCCGCCGCTCGTCCCTCGGTGAGCAGCGCCGCGTACGCGCTGACCGCGTCCTCCAGCGCCGCCG
>DASUAC010000216.1:0-2003 GCA_035763985.1 Jatrophihabitans sp.
CCAGCAACTCGCCGGCCTTGGCGTGCCGGAACCAGACCGGGTCGGCTATCCGCAGCCGGTCGGCGGCCGGCCCGCGCAGCGGCGTCTGCACCTCGCCGGCGCCCTCGGTGGCCAGCAGCCGGAGGCCTGCGGCGGCCGGCCGCGGCAGCCGGCTCCGGCCGGCCGGGCCGGACGCCACGTACCCGCCGCCGGACGCGGTCACCAGGCCTGGCGCCGGGCGCCGGACCACCGGCAGCGCGAAGAACATCGCCGGCTGTCCGGCGATCGGCTCCTCGGCCAGCGGCCGGTAGCCGTCGAACAGCGCCGGCGCGTACAGGCCGCTGCCGGCGGTGACCTCGGTGACCACCGGATCCGCAGCCGAGATCTCCAGGCTGCCGGTGCCACCGGCGTTGACGAACTCCAGCGCCGCGCCGGCCGCCCGCACCGCCTGCACCACCGCGGTCCGCCGGCCGGCCAGCTCGGCGGCCGAGCGCCGCTTGACCAGGCCGACCGCCGGGGAGCTGTCCGGCAGCCCGGCGAGCTGCGCCTCGTACAGCATCACCCCGACCAGCCGGAAGCCGGCCGGCACCCGCTCGGCCAGCGCGGCGGCCGCCGCCGGGGTGCGGACCGGTGACCGGCGTACCCCGAGATGCGCCCGGCCGATCCGCAGCGAGGCGTCCACGTCCAGGCAGATCCGGATCGGGCGCACCGGCGCACCGGCCACCGCGCGGATGAACTCCAGCTGCTCGGCATCGTCGACCATCAGGGTGATCTGCTCGAGCAGCAGTTCGTCGCCGGCCAGCTCGCGCAGCGCCGACCGTTCCGCGGTCGGGTAGCCGAGCAGCAGGTCGGTGAAGCCGGCCCGGGCCAGCCAGCACGCCTCGGCCAGCGAATAGCACATCAAGCCGGAAAAGCCCGGCCGGGACAGGATGTCGCGCAACACCCAGCGGCACCGTACCGACTTCGAGGCGACCCTGATCGGGGTGCCGCCGGCCCGTCGCACCAGCGTGTCGGCGTTGCGCCGCAGGGCGGCCAGATCCAGCGCGGCCAGCGGCGGATCCGCGTCCGCGGTGGCCGCCGCGACCCGGCTCAGCGGTGTGTCGTCCGGCACCGTGACCTCCTCGAGGAGCGAGCATGATCCACAGGCGTCCTATAGTCAGTGCATCATGGCGGAAAGTGGTTCATCCAGTTGGCGGAACTGGGCCGGTACGTTCTCGGTCGAGCCTGCCCGGGTGGTCCGCCCGCGCACCGCGGAGCAGGTCGCGGACGAGGTGCACCGCGCGATCGCGGACAACCTGTCGGTGAAGGCGGTCGGCGCCGGGCACAGCTTCAGCGACATCGCGCTGACCCGCGGCGTGATGATCGACCAGGGCCTGCTGACCGGCATCATCAGCGCCGACCGGCACACCGGGCTGGTCACCGTGGCCGCCGGCACCACGTTGCGCGAATTGAGCATTGCCCTGTGGAAGATGGGCCTTTCGATGTCCAACCTGGGCGACATCGACGCCCAGACGATCAGCGGCGCGATCGCCACCGGCACCCACGGCACCGGCCGGGCGTTCGGCGGGCTGGCCACCCAGGTACGCGGCCTGCAACTGGTGACGGCCGACGGCGAACTGCTGGACTGCTCCACCGAGCGGCACCCGGACATCTTCGCCGCCGCCCGGGTCTCGCTCGGCGCGCTGGGCATCATCACCGCGGTGACCCTGCAGTGCGAACCGGCGTACCTGTTGCACGCGGTGGAGGCGCCGGCCGACTACGACGACCTGCTGGAAGTGCTCGGCGTGCTGGAGGCGAGCGACCACTTCGAGTTCTACTGGTTCCCGCACACCCGCCGGGTGCTGACCAAGGTCAACACCCGGGTCCCGCTGGACGGCGACCTACAGCCGCTCGGTCGGTTGCGCGGTTGGTGGGACGACGAGTTCCTGTCGAACACGGTGTTCGGAGCGGTGAACCGGCTGACCACCCGCCGGCCCGGCACCATCCGGGCGGCGAACCGGCTGGCCGCCCGGGCGCTGACCAAA
>DASUAC010000217.1:0-4252 GCA_035763985.1 Jatrophihabitans sp.
CAGCGCCTCGCGCATCAGCTGCTCGGTCTGCTCCCGGAAGGCCGCGGCGTCCTCGGCCAGTCCCGGCTCGGCCGGCGGGCTGGCCACCCCGGTCAGCGGCGTAAGCGCTCCGAAGAACCGTTCGGCGACCGAACGCCGCGCCTCGCCCTGATGCGCCTCGGCGACGCTGACCTGCAGCTGCATGGCCACCGTGGAGCTGATCGCCCGGTCGATCAGCCGCAGTCCCAGCCGCTCGGCGACCCGGGGCGCGACCAGGCTGCCGCCGGCGCCGTAACCGGCCGAGATGGTGACTCCGGGCATCCGTCCCCTCCCGATCGACCGTGCTTGCTGAAGCTCATCGGTGCTCACAGCTGTCGCACGGCCCTACCTCGCGATCAACCCGGCCAGCCTATCCACCGGGCGAGAAGGGGTTCTGAGCCGCCACACCGGGCAACTTCTTAAGTGGATCATGGAACGATTCGGTGGGTAATCGTCCGTTCTGGGCGATTAATTAGTGCCGTTGGTCCCATACGGAGCAAGTCATCGCTGCCGAAGAGACTCCACGGCATGCACGTCCCTCGCCCAAGCTCGGCGCCGTCGAGCACCGCGAGGACTTGGCGTCGTCGAGCACCGCGAACTCGACGCCGTCGAGCGGCCGTGAGCGAAGGAGCTAGCGCGTTGTCCGCACCCAGTCTGCAGGGCGCATCGATCGAACAGCACTACCCCACCGGCCTTCAGCGCGAAGTCCGGATGTCCGCCGCCGCGACGGCGACCGGTGGCCGTGCCGTGCTGGCCGCACTGGCCGCGGCGGAGGTGGCCGAGCAGCCAGCGGCCGAATTGGACCAGTTCCTCGACGAGTTGGCCGGCCTGCTGCCCTGCCCGATCACCGGATACCAGCGGGAGAAGTTGCAGGCGACATTGATCGGCGCGATCGACGCACGGTTCAGCACACTCCTCGGCCAACTGCCGGCCTGAATACCGGTGCTCGGGCGCCGGAGCCGGCGCGACTACCCGGTGCCGGGGCCGGCGCGCGACTACCCGGTGCCGGGGCCGGCGTGCGACTACCCGGTGCCGGGGCCGGCGGCCGATGCCTCCCGCTGCGCGACCTCGGCCAGGAAGTGCGCGCGGCACCACGGTTTGTCCTCGAAGATCACGAAGGTGGCCGAGTCACACCGATGGCAGGTCGGTTCCATGTCCCCTCCATCGCTCAACCGCATCGGGCAACCCGGTAGCAGGTAACCGCCGCATCGCCCGGGCACCGGTCTTCCGGCACAATCATACGTATGACCCAGCCGGTCACCCCGCTTCCGCCGCTGCGTACCGGCCGCGCCGCGGACGTGCTGCTGGCTGTCCGGGCGGCGATGCGGTCCGCCGGCGTACCACCGGCGGACCCGGACGCGCCGCAGCTGTATGCCGAGCGGATCCTCATCGAGGACGACGGCTACGGCCGCGACCTCGGCCTGGTCGTGCAGGGCGACGAGCTGACCTGGCGGCAACTCGACGCGCTGTTCGACCTGGCCATGCTCGGCGCCGTGCTACACCGCCAACTGGCTCACCCGGCCGAATTCGCCCGCAACGACTGCGAATGGTGCGATCGCTCCGAGGCGTACTGGCATGTCGGCCTGGTCGATGTCATCACCGCTCGCCGGGGCACCACGGCCACCGAGATCGACCAGCCGATCCATGCCGTCGTCCGCAGTTGGCTGGCCGGCGACAGCTGAGCCGACGGATGGCCAACACCCATTACGCCATCGTGGTGTTCGGCGGTGACCCGGACGGTGAGCACCCCGATCCCGAACTGCGCGGGCGCGGACCGCAGCTCACGCTCATCGGTTGCGGCTCGGCGGACTTCTGCTGGTCGGCGATCGCGCACTGGACGGGCAAACACCCGCTGCGGCGCTGGGAACACGCCGAGGTCGTCAGCCGGTCACCCGAGATGATCGCCGAACATCCTGGGCCCGACCCCGGCTGAACGCTGTCGGACCGGCGGTAGTAATTCAGCCGGCCTCGCCGTCGGCTGCAGCAACTCGGCCGGCCTCGCCGGCCAGGCCGAGCTCGGCCACCGCGGCGTCCCGGATCTTGAACTTCTGGATCTTGCCGGTCACCGTCATCGGGTACTCGCTGACGAACCGCACGTAACGCGGCACCTTGTAGTGGGCCAGCCGGCCGCGGCAGTAGTCCCGGACCGCCTCCTCGGTCAGCGTGGCGCCCGCCCGCAGCCGTACCGCGGCCAGCAGTTCCTCGCCGTACCGGGCATCCGGCACGCCGACCACCTGGACGTCCTCGATATCCGGGTGGCCGTACAGGAACTCCTCGATCTCGCGCGGATAGATGTTCTCCCCGCCGCGGATCACCATGTCCTTGCTGCGGCCGACGATGGCCAGGTAGCCGTCGGAGTCCATCACGGCGAGGTCGCCGGTGTGCATCCAGCCGTTGATCAGCACCTCGGCGGTCTGCTCCGGGGCGTTCCAGTACCCGCGCATCACCGAGTAGCCGCGGGTGCACAGCTCGCCGGTGGCACCGCGTGGCACCATCCGGCCGGCGACCGGATCGATCACCTTCACCTCGACGTGCGGATGCACCCGGCCCACGGTCGCGGTGCGCCGGTCCAGCGAATCGTCGGCCCGGGTCTGGGTGGATACCGGCGAGGTCTCGGTCATGCCGTAGCAGATGGTCACCTCGGCCATGTGCATCTCGCTGATCACCCGCTTCATCACCTCCACCGGGCAGGGTGATCCGGCCATGATCCCGGTCCGCAACGAGTTCAGGTCGTAGTCGCCGAAGTCCGGCAACGCCAGCTCGGCGATGAACATGGTCGGCACTCCGTACAGCGAGGTGCACCGCTCGTCCTGCACCGCGCGCAGGGTGGCCGCCGGGTCGAAGCCGGCCGCCGGGATGACCACGCAGGCACCGTGGCTGGTGGCTGCCAGGTTTCCCATCACCATGCCGAAGCAGTGGTAGAAGGGCACCGGCACGCAGATCCGGTCCTCCTTCGTGTACGAGCAGCCCTCGCCGACCAGGTAGCCGTTGTTCAGGATGTTGTGGTGGCTGAGCGTGGCGCCCTTCGGGAAGCCGGTGGTGCCGGAGGTGTACTGGATGTTGATCGGATCGTCCGGGTCCAGGCCGTCGGCCACCTCCCGTACCCGGGACAGCGGCACCGTCTCACCGTCGCCGATCAGCTGCTGCCAGCCCGGCTCACCCAGGTAGACGACCTCGCGCAGCTCGGGGCAGTCACCGGCCACCTCGGACACCATCGCGCGGTAGTCGCTGCCCTTGTGCTCGGTCGCCGAGAACAGCACGCTGATCCCGGACTGCTTCAGCACGTACGCCAGCTCGTGGCTGCGGTAGGCCGGGTTGATGTTGACCAGGATCACGCCGACCCGCGCGGTGGCGTACTGCACCAGCAGCCAGTCCAGGCAGTTGGGCGCCCAGATGCCGACCCGGTCGCCGACCTGGAGTTGGTGCGCGAGCAGGCCGCGGGCCAACCGGTCGACCGCCGCGTCGAGTTCGGCATAGCTCAGCCGCCGGCCGGTGGCACATTCCACGACGGCCTCGCGGTCCGGGTGCCGGGCGGCGGTCCGGGCCAGGTTGGCACCGATGGTGTCGCCGAGCAGCTCGACGTCCGAGGTACCGCTGGAATAGGAGAGCTGGACGGGCTGGCTGGCGGTGGTCATGCTCGGATTGAACCCCGTCCCGGACGGCGGGCGCCAGACGGCCCGGCGCAGTCGCATCGTCATACGGCGGCGATGATCGTTATGCGCCGGGTGCCCGGTTCGGGGAGGCATGGCGGAACGCGGTCCGGCACGGTGCGGACGGCTGAAAACACGAACGCCTCAGCCCCCGCACGATGGGGACTGAGGCGTTCGGATGCTTTGGGGCGCTACACCTCGACCGGAGCGTTGGTGTTGCCTTCGAGCAGCGAGCGAACCTCGGACTCGCGGTAGCGGCGGTGGCCGCCCAGCGTGCGGATCGAGGTGAGCTTGCCAGCCTTCGCCCACCGAGTGACCGTCTTGGGGTCGACCCGGAAAAGCGTCGCCACCTCCGACGGCGTCAGTAGCGGCTCGGACTCTGTGCGTTGACGAGGATTGGTCATTGACCCTCGCCCCCTTCCTGGATATTTATAACGCGCATCCCGTTGCGGCGTCCTAGGAAGTATGCACCGGTTTCTTGTGCAACTTCCCGATCTCCGGTGTGAAGTTGCCTGGTTTAGGTAACGATATCACAACGGACATCGTGTCCTCGGTATTTTTTATACGGCCTGTGATCGGTGCGA
>DASUAC010000218.1:0-8937 GCA_035763985.1 Jatrophihabitans sp.
CTAGCACCGGTTAATATCCGCTTCATCATGCTTCGGTGGAGTTGAGGCCGAACGCTGGCTGGGCAGACAGCCGACGCGATGATGGGAGTGACGTGGCGGTACAGCTGCGACCGGCACGTCCGCACGAGGAGGTACGTCCCGTCCGGCAGCCCGAACGGGTACGTCCGGCCCGGGTCGGCGAGCAGCTGCTCGGCCTCGCGCTGGTCGCGCCGTCGCTGGCGGTGTTCGCGATCTTCATCTTCTGGCCGCTGGTCCGCACCTTCCAACTCAGCACCACCGGCCAGGATCTGTTCGGCCGGCCGAACCGGCAGGTGGGCCTGGCCAACTTCTCCGCGGTGCTGCACGATCCGCAGTTCGGCCAGGTGCTCGAGGTCACCGCCGGCTACGTGCTGCTCACCGTGATTCCGAGCATCCTGCTGGCCCTGATGCTGGCGTTGCTGCTGCAGTCGCCGCTGCGCGGGCTGCGGGTGCTCCGGTCCGCCTTCGCGATGCCGTTCGCCTACTCGGTGGCCGCCGCCTCGGTGGTGTTCGCGGCGCTGTTCAACCCGGCCATCGGGATCGCCAACTACCTGGTCACCTCGCTGGGTTTCGCGCCGGTGAACTGGCTGACCAGGCCGGGCACCGCACTGATCAGCATCGCGATCACCACGGTCTGGATGAACGTCGGCTACAACACCCTGGTGCTGCTGGCCGGGGTCGGCGGGGTGGACGAGCAGCTGTACGAGGCGGCCCGGCTGGACGGTGCCGGGACGTTCCGGATCGCCAGGTCGATCACCGTCCCGCTGATCACGCCCAGCCTGTTCTTCCTGGTGGTGGTCGACACCATCGCCAGCCTGCAGAGCTTCGGCCAGATCCGGCTGCTCACCCGGGGTGGCCCGACCGGGCACACCACCACGCTGGTGTACTGGATTTACCACACCGCCTTCGAGAACGGCGCCTCCGACTACGGCACCGGCTCCGCGCAGGCGATCGTGCTGCTGGTGGTGGTCATCGCGATCACCGCGATCCAGTTCGGCGTGCTGGAACGCAGGGTGTTCTATCGATGAGCGCTCGCGCGAAGAGTGGGCGGGCGCAGCCGATGAGCGCTCGCGCGAAGAGTGGGCGGGCACAGCCGATGAGGATCTCGCGCGTCCTGGCGCTGCTGGTGCTGGCCGTACTGGTGCTGTTCCCGGTCTACTACACGGTGGCCGGCAGCGTGATGGGGCCGGGCGACATCGCATCGGCGCCGCCGTCGCTGTTCCCGCACACGCTGACCTTCGCCAACTACCGCGGGGTGTTCCGGGCGGTGCCGCTGGGCCGGCAGTACCTGAACTCCACCCTGGTCGCGTTGCTGATCACCGCCGCGCAGCTCACCTGCGCGGTGCTGTCGGCCTACGCCTTCGTCTTCCTGCCGTTGCCGTTCCGCCGGACCCTGTTCGCGATCTTCCTGTTCACCCTGATGGTGCCGTGGGAATCGATCATCATCCCGAACTTCCTGTTCATGGCAGATCACCGGTTGCGCAACACCTACCTGGCGCTGGTGCTGCCGTTCCTGGCCGGCGGCTTCGGCACCTTCCTGCTCCGGCAGTCCTTCCGTACCTTCCCGGTCGAACTGCGCGACGCCGCGGTGCTGGACGGGGCCAGCCACGGCCGGTTCCTGCTCAGCATCCTGCTGCCGTTGTCCCGGCCGGCGCTGGCCAGCGTCGGCATCTTCGTCTTCCTCTCCGCCTGGAACCAGTTCCTCTGGCCGCTGTTGATCACCGATTCACCCAGGATGCAGACGCTGCAGATCGGATTGGCCTCGCTCAACGACGCCGAGCAGGCCAATCCCGGGCTGATCCTGGCCGGGGTCACGCTCGCGCTGCTGCCGACCGCCGCACTGGTCGCGTTCGGTCAGCGCTTCCTGGTCCGTGGGCTGACCGCCGGAGCGGTCCGCTGAACCCCTGATCCCGACGAAAGGCAGCTCATGAAGCTCAGATACCTGGCCGCGGCATCCGTCCTGCTGCTGACCGCCGCCTGCAGCAGCGGCGGCTCCGGCGGCTCCGGCGGCGCGAACTCCTCCGCGCCGGCCTCGGACGTGCTGAACGGCAGCGGGCCGGTGACGGTGACCTTCTGGCATGCCATGAAGGGGGCGAACGCCGACGCGCTGAACGCGCTGGTGGACAAGTTCAACGCGGCGCACTCGGGCAAGATCACGGTCAAGGCGACCTTCCAGGGCAGCTACGACGACACCGTCACCAAGTACAAGGCCGCGGTGCAGGCCAAGCAGACGCCGTCCCTGGTGCAGGTCTACGACATCGGATCCGGTTTCCTGGCCGATTCCGGGCAGGCCATCCCGGTGCAGTCGTTCGCCGACGTCGACCACTTCGACCTCGGTGACCTGCAGCCGGCCATCCGCGGCTACTACTCGCGCAACTCCCAGCTGCAGTCGATGCCGTTCAACTCCTCGGTGCCGGTGCTCTACATCAACAAGACCGCGTTCGTGAAGGCCGGACTGGACCCGAGCAAACCGCCGACCACGCTGGACGAGATCCGGACCGACGCGCAGAAGCTGAAGGCGTCCGGCGCGGTGAAGTACCCGTTCAATGCCGCGATCTACGGCTGGTACTTCGAACAGCTGACCGCCGAGGCCGGCAAGACCTACTGCGACAACGACAACGGACGTACCAAGCGCGCCGACGCGGTGACCTTCGACGACCCGGAGCAGGTGCAGTTCCTGGCCTGGTGGAAGGGCATGCTGGCCGACGGGCTGGCCACCAACACCGGACGCAAGACCGACGACGCGCAGGCGGCGTTCAAGTCCGGCACGGTCGGCATGGGCTTCGAATCGACGGGGGTGCTCGGCGGCTACCTCAAGGCGGCCGGCAGCAAGTTCGAGATCATGACCGCGCCGTTCCCGAAGGTGCAGAGCTCGGACACCGGCGGGCCGATCATCGGCGGCGCGTCGCTGTGGATCGACGGCCCCGGCCACTCGGCGGCCGAGCAGCGGGCCGCCTGGGAGTTCGTGAAGTTCCTGGTGCAGCCGGAGAACTCGGCGTTCTGGCACACCAACACCGGCTACTTCCCGGTGTCCAAGGCGGCGCTGAACGACCCGGCCGACAAGGCGTGGGTGGCGCAGAAGCCGCAGTTCCAGACCGCCATCGACGAGCTGCAGGCCAGCCCCAGCACTCCTGCGACCCAGGGCTGCCTGCTCGGCACCCTGCCGCAGGTCCGGGCGCTGGTGGAGACCGCGATCGAGTCGGTGCTGACCTCGGGCAAGGATCCGAAGGCGGCCCTGGACGACGCGGCCGCGCAGGCCAAGACCTTGATCGACAAGTACAACGCTGCGGTGAAATAGCGGGCTCGGGCTGGCGCCGGCGGCCGACAGGTGCACAATCTGAAGGATGGCGACCATCGAAATGGCGGACGCTGACCCCGACTGGGAGTACGCACCGCTGCGGATCCCCTCCGATGTGACGAGGGTGAACGCAGCGGTGCGGCTCGCGCTGCACGCCGAATACGGCGGCTGGGAGTTGGCCCGGGTCCGCAAGTACACCGACGGGACCAGGCAAGTGCTGCTGCGCCGCAGGCGACGCGGGCTGGAGCAGCTGCCGCTGCCCGGCCTGATCGCGTGACAACCCGCTCGATCGCGTAACCGATCCGCCTGCTCGGGTACCCCTCGCCGCTGCCTCGCGTCATGCCCCGGCGTGGCCGGAGCGACGGACGGGCATGACCCGCGGACGCCAAGGCACGCCGACGCCGAGATCCGCGGACGCCACGGCAGGCCGAGGTTCTGCAGACGCTGCCAGCCGGCCTTGCGGGGCTAGCAGGCCTTCAGGAACCGGTCCAGCACCCGCACCCCGAACTGCAACGCCGAGACCGGCACCCGCTCGTCGATGCCGTGGAACAGCGCGGTGAAGTCCAGCTCGGGCGGCAGCAGCAGCGGGGCGAAGCCGAAGTTGCGGATGCCGAGCAGCGAGAACGACTTGGCGTCCGTGCCGCCGGACATCGGGTACGGGACGAGCACCCCGGCGGAGTCCTCGGCCTTCACCGCCGCGGCCATCGCGTCGATGATCTCGCCCTCGAACGGTGTCTCCACCGCGATGTCGCCGGTGATGGTCTCCCGGCTGATGTGCTCACCGATCAGCCGGTCGATGGTGTCGAACAGCTCGTCCTCATAGCCGGGCAGGAACCGGCAGTCGATGGTGGCCTCGGCCCGGGACGGGATCACGTTGGCCTTGTAGCCGGCCTGCAGCATGGTCGGGTTGGCGGTGTTGCGCAGCGTGGCGCCGAGCATCCGGGCCGCGCTGCCGAAGTGCCGCAGCGCGGCCTCCGGGTCGTCCGGGTCGATCGGCAGGCCGGTGGCCGCCGCGATCCGGGTCAGGAACTCCTGCATGGTCGGCGTCAGGTGCACCGGAAACTGGTACTCGCCGATCCGGGTCACCGCCCGGGCCAGTTCGGTGACCGCGTTGTCCGGATGGATCATCGAGCCGTGGCCGGGCCGGTCCTCAGCGCGCAGCCGCAGCCAGGCGATGCCCTTCTCCGCGGTCTGGATCAGGTACAGCCGCAGGTCGTCCCGGATCGTCATCGAGTAGCCGCCGACCTCGGAGATCGCCTCGGTGCAGTCGGCGAAGTAGTCCGGGTGGTTGTCCACCAGCCAGTGCGCGCCGTACGTGCCGCCGGCCTCCTCGTCGGCGACGAAGGCGAGCACGATGTCCCGGTCCGGTTTGGTCCCGGTCCGGGCCCACTCGCGGATCACCGCGAGCGTCATCGCGTCCATGTCCTTCATGTCCACCGCGCCGCGGCCCCACACGTAGTCGTCGCGTACCTCGCCGGCGAACGGGTCCACCGACCATTCGGACGCGTCGGCCGGCACCACGTCCAGGTGGCCGTGGATCAGCAGCGGCTTGCGGTCGGGGTTGCTGCCGCTGATCCGGGCCACGGTCGAGGCCCGGCCGGGCTCGGACTCCAGCACCTCCGCCTCGATGCCCACCTCGGCCAGCTTCTCGGCCACCCACTCGGCGGCCGGCCGCTCCGGATGGGTGGGGTTGGAGGTGTTGATCCGGATCAGCTCGGACAGCAGCGGGACGACCTCGTCGGTGGCGGTCAGATGGGCGCTCATGCGTCTTTCCTACCAGGGATCGGTGAACGCCAGCATTCCAGCGCATCGTCCGTGCCGGCAATGGTTGTCGCGGGGCGGTTCAGCCGGTGTGCGTGGCTCAGCCGAGGTGCGTGGCTCAGCCGCTGTGCGTGGCTCAGCCGAGGTGGCTGGCCTCCAGCGATACCTGCTGGCCGCCGCTGAGCACGTGCGCGTCCGGGCCCGGGAACACCAGCGCCACGTGCTCGTCGTTCCAGCGCACCCGGTACGGCGGGCTGCCGTCGGCATGGGCCACCTCGACGATCTCGCCGCGCCGGGCGTGCGTGCCGTCGCTGCGGCTTTCGATGACCAACCAGTCTCCGACCCGTGCGAACATGGCAACCACCTCTTTCGCTGCTGGCGGACCCTTCTACGGCGGCTGATGTCCAAGCCTCCCCCGCGGTGCCGGCCGGCGGCAAGGGGTGCTGGGAGGTGGTGGGGATGCTGAGCTGGGTGGTGCACGCACCGGCGCCGATCGCCGGGCGGCCGCCACGGCGCGTCGTGCGTCCGGTGCCGGAGCCGAAGGCGCGCACCGAGTTCGACGCCAAGTACACCGCCACCGGCAGCTTCCAGACCGCCAACGTCGCGGTCACGGTGACCGGGGTCGGCTTTTTCGACTTCGACCACGGCCAGACCGGCGTGGCGCCGAACGCCATCGAACTGCATGCCGTGCTGGACGTCCAGTGCGGCACCTCCGGGGGTGGCGGCTGTTCCGGGCAGAAGCTGGGCAATCCCGGTTTCGAGACCGGGACCGGCTCGCCGTGGACGGCCAGTTCCGGGATGGTCAGCAGCGGCACCAGCGAACCGGCGCATTCGGGCAGTTGGAAGGCATGGCTGGACGGCTACGGCACCAGCCACACCGACACGCTCGCGCAGTCGGTGAGCATCCCGTCCGGGTGCCATGCCACGCTGACCTTCTGGCTGCACATCGACACCGCCGAGACCACCACCAGCACCCAGTACGACAAGCTGACGGTGAAGGCCGGTACGACGACGTTGGTGACCTATTCGAACCTCAACCACAACACCGGGTACGTGCAGAAGAGCTTCGACGTCTCCAGCCATGCCGGCCAGACGGTGAGCATGGGCATCACCGGGGTCGAGGACAGCCAGAAGCAGACCTCGTTCGTCATCGACGACACCGCGTTGACGCTGAGCTAGCGTTGGCCTTTGTGATACGGCCCGTTCTGGCGCTCGGCCGTTTCTGTCGCTAGGACCTGGTTCGTGCCGGTATCGTCTGGTGCGGGCCGTCATCGGAGCCCAGCATCCGGTGCCGGGCCAGCCGTACCGCCATCTCGGGTAGCGCCTCCGGCGCTACCGAGCCTCTCAGGTCGCGCAGTGCCCGCTCTACCGCCTGGCCGAGCGCGTCGGATGAGATCCGCGGTCCGATTACCGGATCGAGTTCCTCGACGATCTTCCGGCGTAGCTCAGCCGGCGGTGCCGCCGCACCAGCCGTCTTGTGCATGGTCCGAGAATGCTTTCTACGACAGGCCGGTCGTAGAGGCGAAGGTCCCGCGGCCGGACGTTCGGGCTCGTTCGTCGCGCCTGCCGAGGCGTGCCGCGATCGCGCCGCGCCGGTCGGCTAGACTCTGTCTTCGCACTCGTCCGGGTGGCGGAATGGCAGACGCGCTAGCTTGAGGTGCTAGTGCCCTTTACGGGCGTGGGGGTTCAAGTCCCCCCTCGGACACTCTCTAATGGCCCCGTTTATCGGGGCCTTCGTTGTTTCTCCGGCGCGGCGGGATGCGAATGGCACTCCCATGGCCGGGCGACCACTGGCACTAGGGCTCCGAGCCGGGCGTGCTCCCGCACCCGCCCCTAATCCCGATGAGGCCACATCCCCGGCGTACCCGCCACTCCCCGAGGGGTCAACGATCAGCGCGCGGTGCGGAAAGCGGCTTGGTGAGCAGGCCGAGTTGGGTGGCACGGTCGCACCGCCTGCAGCCGAGAGGTGGCCTCCAGCTTGTTGTAAAGGTTGGTCAGGTGCCGCTTGACGGTGCCGTCACTGATATGCAGTTCCCTGCCGATGTCCCGATTCGACTTCGCCTGCGCCAGCAGTTGCAGCACCTGCTGCTCCCAGCCCGACAAAAGTGCCTGCGCAGGGTGGCTCCGGGCGAGCCGACTGATGGTCTTACGCGAGACGCTGAGCAGCACGTTGTCGTCATGGCGGCTGGCTCGCCCGATCGCCGCGGCGAGTTCGGCGCGCCGAGCGGTCTTGTGCAGGTAGCCGGACGCGCCGTTCTGGATGACTTCGACGACGAGATCCGGCTCGTCATGCATGCTGAGGACGACGACGCCGGTGTGCGGGCTGGCATTGCGTACTTCCCGCAACACTGCGTGGATCCCGGGGCCGGGCATCTCGATGTCCAACAGTGCGACGTCCGGGCGGTGCTCCCGGGCCAGCATGATGGCGTCCGCGCCGTTGCTGCCCTCACCGCACTCGGTGAGAGCCGGATCGTGCTCCAGCAGCTCGATCAGGCCTGACCGGAACAGGTCGTGGTCGTCGACCACGATGATGCGTGACTGCTCAGCCATGCTCGGCTCCTAGCAACCAGACCCATGCACCGGCCGGCTCCGGCGGCACCAGCTCGCCTGCCCCGACACAACCCGCATCGAGTTCACCGAGTCCCTCGGCCAGCAGCCCAAGCTCGTCGGCCGCCGGGCGCCCAGCGAACTGCACGGCGGTACAGCTGCGCCCGAGCGTGCTCCAGTCCGGGACGGCGCAGGGCACCGAGGTGGCGTCATCGGCCTGTGTAACACCTCGGCCGCGAGCTGCTGGTTGTCCGGTATCCCGACCCTGGCAGGAGTGACCACCACCGGCAGTACGGTGCGGCTGCCTTTCACCAGGTCAGCCGATCCCGCCTACGTCCAGCAAGATCCGGTCGCCGGCCCGGGCGCGGTGCCGGCCGGCGCCCTCGGCGCATTCCGGACCAGCCTGCAGCTCAACGGCTGCAGCAAGCCCGCCACCGGCTACACCCGTCTTGCGATCCAGCTCGGCGACGGCGTGCGGATCGACATGCCCTACCCCGCCGGGTTCAGCGCCTCCGGATACTTCGGCGGTCTGGGCCAGGCCGGGCCGGACTCGCAGTAGGTCTTGACCAGGCCGGCCGGTTCCTTGTTCGCCGTCGAGTCGGGAACGCAGTCAGGGAAGGGGTGCCAGCGTGAACGGGTCCACCGGGGCGGACCGTAACGGCGTAGCGGCTGACGTCGACCACCAGCAGAACCAGCGCGTCCTCGGCCATCGCGTCGAACGTCAGCCGCAGCGCCCTGCCCCGCGACTCGACCGAAGCCGGCTCGTCATCGAGCAGTTGCGGGCCGCACAGTCAGCTAGCTGATGCGGCGATAGCGGATGTGGGTGGTCAGCGGCGAGTGCAGGACCTCGACCGGCTCGAAGTCGAAGGACTCGATCCCGTCGAAGATGCGCTCTCCCGAACCGAGCAGGACGGGCGCGATGTCGAGGGTGAGCTCGTCGATCACCCCAGCCGACAGCGCCTGCCGGACGGTCGAGGCCCCGCCGGCGATGTCCACGCCGTTCTCCCCGGCGGCCTCGCTTGCCGCCGCGTACGCCGCGTCGAACCCCTCGGTGACGAAGTAGAACGTCGTCCCCCCGTCGAGCTCGATCGGGTCGTGCGCGTAATGGGTCAGCACGAACACCGGCGCGTGATACGGCGGTTCGGAGCCCCACCAGCCGGTCCAGTCCCCGTCCCATTCGCCGCGGATCGGGCCGAACATGTTCCGTCCCATCACATACGCGCCCCGCGGGCGCATCAGCCACCCGGCCGCGACCTTGTCGGCCTCGGTCGCCCGCGGGTCGCCGATATGCCAGCCGTGCAGTTCCAGGCCAC
>DASUAC010000219.1:0-8558 GCA_035763985.1 Jatrophihabitans sp.
CAGCGCCGACCCACCGATGAATTGCATCAGCTGTACGCGCTGGAAGGCTTTCTCGCAAGGCTCGCGACCTCGCCTTACGCCGACAAACTGGTGCTCAAGGGCGGCGTGCTGCTGAGCGCCTACGACGCGCGCCGGCCGACCCGCGACATCGACCTGCAGGCCCGGTCGATAGCCGGCGACCGCGACGACATCCTTGGGCTCGTGCGGGAGGTGGCCGCCACCGCGATCGACGACGGTCTCATCTTCGACGCCGATGCGGCCACGGCGCAGATCATCCGCGATGAGGACGAGTACAGCGGTGTGCGCGTCACGCTCACCACAGCACTGGCCACTGCGAGGTTGAGCCTGCATGTGGACGTCAACATCGGTGACCCGATCTGGCCTGCGCCATGTGAGATCGAGCTACCCCGGTTATTGGGCGGCACGATCACCCTGGCCGGTTATCCGCTACCGATGGTCTACGCCGAGAAGATCGTCACCGCGATCCAGCGGGGCAGCGTAAACACCCGCTGGCGCGACTTCGCCGACCTCTACATCCTGACCGGGCATCATGCCGCCGACGGCGCCGACCTCCGTCGCGCGCTGAGCGAGGTCGCTGCCTACCGTCGCGTCACATTCTGGCCGCTGGCGGAAGCCCTCGCCGGTTATGCCGACCTGGCACAAACACGGTGGGCCGCATGGCTTCGCAGACAACAGCTCGGCGACCGTCTGCCCGTTTCCTTCGCTGACCTCCTCGCCGCAGTATCGGACTTCGCCGATCCAGCCATCACCGACCGCGTCGCCGGACTGCGGTGGAATCCAGTCGCCCGAGCCTGGACATGACAGGACGGTTACAGGCCGGCCAGCACCGCTGGTTCGGCGCTGCCGTGGCCGGCTGCTCCCGGCCGGCCGTACCGCTTGCGACCGCCACCGGTTCGCAAGCCGCACTGGACGTTAGACGAGATGTACGTAGTCGTAGTCGAACGGCTGGCCGTTGATGCCGTTGCGCGGCGGGGCGATCCAGGCGGCGATCCGGCCACGTTCGTGCACCGGTTGCATCAGCGATCGGACGTAGGTCCGGTCCACCTCGGTGGGCAGCCAATCCGCCTTGCGCCGCTGCCATTCCTCGGCCGAGAGCATCGTCCCGTCCGGACCGGCCTCGATGCCGGCGAACGCGCCCACCTTGCGGTTGAAGGCGGCGTGCGGCAGGTGCAGCCGGTGCGGCAGCCCGGCGTCGGCCAGGATCTTGTTCCAGCGGTTGACCCCGACCACGCAGTCGGCGATGTACTCCCGCCGCAGGTCGGTGTTGAGCCCCACCAGCGCCGACACCTCGACCCGGCCGATCTGGCCGTCCACCAGGGCATCCACCTCGATGGCGTCGTCGCTGAGCCGGTGGTCGTCGGTGCGCCGGTCCTCCAGCCACCGGCCCTTCAGGCCGGCGGTGTAGTAGTTGGCGACGTTCGTGGAGGTCTCCCCGCCGAACAGATCCAGCGACACCGAGTAGTGGAAGTTCAGGTATTTCTGGATGATCGGCAACGGGATCACCCCGTGCCCGGCCACGTCGTCGGTGTCCTGCTCCACCATCACCTGCGCGGTACGGGCCACCACCCGGTCCACCCCGGTGGTGCCCACCATCATGTGGTGCGCCTCCTCCTTGAGCATGAATTCGCAGGTGCGCGACAGCGGGTCGAACGCCGATTCCTTCAATGTGCCCAGCTGATACTTGCCGTCCCGGTCGGTGAAGTAGGTGAACATGTAGAACGACAGCCAGTCCGGTGTCTCCTCGTTGAACGCACCGAGGATCCGGGGTGATTCGCTGCTGCCGGAGTTACGATGCAGTAGTTCCTCAGCCTCTTCCCGGCCCTCCCGGCCGAAGTAGGCATGCAGCAGATAGACCATCGCCCACAGGTGCCGGCCCTCCTCGACGTTGACCTGGAACAGGTTGCGCAGGTCGTACAGGCTGGGTGCGGTGGCGCCCAGGTTTCGTTGCTGCTCCACCGAGGCCGGCTCGGTGTCACCCTGGATCACGATCAGCCTTTGCAACTCGGCCCGATACTCCCCCGGCACCTGCTGCCAGGCCGGCTCACCGCGATGCTGGCCGAAGCCGATCCGCCGGTCGGCGTCCCGCTCGGCCAGGAAGATGCCCCAGCGATAGTCCCGCATCGGCACATGGCCGAAATGCGCCCAGCCGGCCCGGCCCACGTTCACCGCGGTGCGCAGGTAGACGTCCCGGGTCGGCAGCGTCGGCCCCATCGACTCCCACCACCGCAGGAAGTTCGGTTGCCAGGACTCCAGCGCCCGCTGCAGCCGCCGGTCATCGGCCAAGCCGACGTTGTTCGGGATCTTCTCGGAATAGTCCGGTGCGGTCATCGGATCATCCCGCCCGGTGCCGGCGGAGAGTGGCGCGATCCAGCGACCACCTCGCTCACTTCGTGGGTCGGCTCGTCCGGCATGGCGGTCACACCCTCCTTCGATCGAAATCGGCCCGCCGGCCGGTGCCGAACCGGCGCAGCGCGCCGTCCGGGCCGGAGGCGTTCGGCCGGTAGAAGATCCAGTTCTGCCAAGCCGAAAGCCGGCCGAAGATCTTGGTCTCCAGGGTCTCCGGCCCGGTGAACCGGTAGTTCGCCTCCATCCCGGTCAGTGCGTCCGGGCTGAAGCTGGCCCGCTCCTCCAAGGCGATCCGGATCTCGGCGTCCCAGTCGAGGTCGTCCGGCGCGAAGGTGATCAGCCCCAGTTCTTCGGCCTGTTCGGCAGCCAACGGCTCGCCGGCCCGCTTGATCAGCTCGGCCACCGCGAGCTCGTCGCCGGCGAACCGGGCCTGCAGCCGGCTCAACCCGTTGCCCATCGGCAGCAACCCCGTGTTCATCGGGCCGATCGTCACGGTGGCCGGCTCGGCATCCGGATCCTGCTCGGTGAACACACCGGCCAGCTGGTAGGAGCGGTCGGCGGCCAGCGCCAGCTCCAACAGGGAGCCGGCGAAGCAGCTGCCCGGCTCGATGAGCGCGAACAGGCTGCGGCTGGTCACGTCCAGCCGCTTCAAGGTGCGTTTGAGATACTGCAGAATCTCGTTCGCCAGCCAGTCCCCGGCACCGTCCAGCAGCAGCTGGTCGTAACCGAGCACCCGGACCGGATCACCCTGGGTCCGGATCAGCCAGCTGCCGAGCTCCGGCGCGTTCGTCCGCAGATCCAGGATCACGTCGTCCAGCTCACGGGCCATCGCCAACGGCCAGAACTGCTCGCCCTGCTCGTGCAATTGCCCGATGGAGCCGGGCGGATCGGAATCCGGGCCGCGGACGGTGAGTTCGACCACGCCGCGTTCGGGGTCCAGGTCGGCGTGCACGTAGCGGTATTCGATCCGCCGGCCGGTACGGGTCTTGGCCAACGGGCCGAGCCGGATGCCGGTCGCGTCGGCCGGCCGACGCGACCGGCCGGCCAGCTCGGCGGCCCGCTCGGCGACCACCGCATCCCACCGGGAGCGGGGCACCACCTCGTCCACCAGCCGCCAGCGCACCGCCTTCGCACCGCCGATCCCCTCGGCCTTGGTGGCGAAGTAGTCGGCCAGATCCCGGCGCACCCGCCGCTTGTCCACCAGCCGGGTCAGCCCGCCGGTGCCGGGCAACACCCCCAGCAGCGGCACCTCCGGCAGCGAGACCGTGCTGGATCGGTCGTCCACCAGCAGGATCCGCTCGCAGGCCAGCGCCAGCTCGTAGCCACCGCCGGACGCGGCGCCGTTCACCGCGGCCAGATAGTGCTGACCCGAGTGGGCGGTCGCGTCCTCGATGGCATTGCGCGTCTCGTTGGTGAACTTGCAGAAGTTCACCTTGGCCGGGTGTGGCGCGGCGGCCAGCATCCGGATGTTCGCGCCGGCGCAGAACACCTTCTCCTTGCCGCTGGTCAGCACCACGGCACGCACCTCCGGGTGCTCGAACCGCAGCCGCTGCACCGCGTCGTACAGCTCGATGTCCACGCCGAGGTCGTAGGAGTTCAGCTTCAGCTCGTAACCCGGCCACCGGCCGGCCTGCTCGTCGACGTCCATGGTGAGGGTGGCCACCGGCCCGGCCGTCGACAGCCGCCAGTGCCGGTAGTCGGCCGGGCAGGTCCGGAAGTCGACCACGTCCAGCGGGGCTTCGGCCTCGCCGGACGGCCGGCCGGCGATGCTGGTCATCTTCCGCATCTGCCAATCCTGACACCGATCCGGCCGCGCCGGGCTGGCGCGCCGACCGAACCCCGGTCTGACCGGACAATCCGGATCGGACGCGCCGGGCCGGCATTCTCGTCCGAGTCAGCCGAACCGCACCCCACTGCCGCCCGGACGAACCGGTCAGCTGCCGGCCGGATCCAGCCGGCCGGCCAGCTTCGCCCGTACCAGCTCGGCCGAGGCATGCCCGAGGTCGTCCAGGGTGTGCAAGGCGGCCAGCCAGCACTCCCGGGCCAGCTCGAGCTCGCCGTCGGCCTGATAGCTGTCGCCGAGCGAGGCCCGGGCGCCGGCCTCGTGATAGCGATCGCCGAACTCCTGGTACAGCTCGGCGGCCTGGCCGAAGCACTCGGCGGCCTCGGCGTGCTCGCCGAGCAGGTAATGGGCATGGCCCAGGCTGTCCAGCGTGTCGGCCTGGGCGAACCGGTCGTTGATCAGCCGCTGCAGGTTCAGCGCCTGCTCGCACAGCCGCAGCCCCTCGGTCAGCCGGCCGAGCCGGATGTTGAACCAGCCCATCGCATTGATCGCACGGGCCTCGCCGGCCCGCTGCCCGAGTTCGGAGAACAGGTCGGTGGCCTGCCGGGCGTGCGGCAGCGCCTCGCCGTACTTGCCCTGCCGGCCGAGCAGCCGGGTCACGCTGCGCTCCACCTCGGCCTGCCCGGCGCGGTCGCCGACCAGCCGGTACAGCTGCAGGCAGCGCAGCAGGTGATGCTGGGCGTCGGAGTACTCGCCCAGCCGGATGCAGACGTCGGCCAGCGAGCTGTGGCTCACCGCCTGCGCGCCGGAGTCGCCGATCCGCACCGCGGCGGCCAGCGCGATCCGCTGCAGCTCGGCCGACTCCCGCCAGTGGCCACGCCGGTCCAGGAACGAGGCCAGGCTGCGTGCCAGCCGCCAGGCGTGGTCGTCGAAGCCGAGCCGGGCGGCCAGCCGGAGCGCGGCCGACAGCGGCTGCCACTCGGCGCTGAACCAGGCCAGCGCCTCGGACAGGTCGGCCAGCGGCTCGCAGTCCGGCTGCACCGCGAACGTCAGCATCCGGGGCGCGTCCGCCCGGTTGGTCTCCAGCAGCTGATCGGCCAGCAGCGCGGTCTGCAGGTAGTAGTCGAGCATCCGGCGGATGGCCGCGATCCGGCGGTCCGGGCTGTCCAGCCGGCCGGCCAGCTCGCCGGCGAAGGCCCGCAGCAGGTCGTGCATGGCGAACCGGCCGGGCACCGGCTCACTGACCAGGCTGGCCCGCAGCAGCTCGCGCAGCGCATCCTCCCGCTCCCCGGATTCCATGCCGGCCATGCTCGCCATGGTGGCGATCGAGATGTCCGGGCCGGCGTGCAGGCCGAGCACCCGGAACAACTGGGCGGCCGGCGGGCTCAACTGCTCGTACGACCAGGAGAACACCGCCCGGACGTTGGCCGCGTGATCGCCGCCGTCCAGCGCGTTCAGCGCGCCGGGCGCCTGCCGCAACTGGGCGGCCAGCGCGGCCAGCGGGTACCGCGGCATCCGCATCGCACGGGCGGCCACGATGGACAGCGCCAGCGGCAGCCGGTCGCACAGCGCGATGATCTGGTCGATCGCCTCCGGCTCCTGCTCGACCCGGCGCTCGCCGAGCCGCCGGCTGAGCAGGCCGCGGGCCTCGGCCGGCGAGAGCAGGTCGACGGTCAGGGTGAAGGCGCCGTCCACCGCGGCCAGGCTGGTCAGGTCGTTGCGGCTGGTGACCACCACCATGCTGCCGGCGGTGCCCGGCAGCAGCGGGCGTACCTGCTCGGCGTCCCGGGCGTTGTCCAGCACGATCAGCACGCGGCGGTTGGCGGTGCGGCTGCGGTAGAGCGCCGCTTGGTCCTCCAGGCTGTCCGGCAACTCCTCCGGCGACACGCCGAGCGCGGCCAGCAGGTGGGTGATCGCCTCGTCCGGCTGCATCGGCGCGCCGCCCGGATCGAAGCCGCGCAGGTTGATGTAGAGCTGCCCGTCCGGGAAGTGCTCGCGGCACTGGTGACCCCAGTGCACCGCCAGCGCGGTCTTGCCCACCCCGGCCATCCCGGCGATCGCGGTGATCACCACCGTGGTGGCCGGCTGGCTGTCCCGGTTCGGCAGCAGCGCGTTGAGCTGCTCGATCTCGGCGTCCCGGCCGACGAAGCCGGCCAGGCCGTGCGGCAGCTGGGCCGGCACCCTGGCCGGCGGGGTCGGCGCGGCGGTCGAGACCTCGGCCGGCACGATCTCCACCAGCTCCCGCTTCCGGGCCGGTTCCAGGCCGGGGTCGGCCGCCAGGATCTGGCGCTGCAGCCGCTGCAGGGCCACCGCCGGTTCCACCCCGAGCTCCTCGCGCAGGTGCTTGCGGGCGTCCTGGTAGGCGGCCAGCGCATCGGCCTGCCGGCCGGACCGGTACAGCGCCGACATCAGCAGCCCGCGCAGCCGCTCACGCAGCGGGTGCTCGGCGATCAGCGAACGCAGCTCGCCGACCACCTCCTGGTGGTTGCCGAGGTTCAGGTCCAGGTCGATCCGGTCCTCCAGCGCGCTGATGTGGCGCTCGGTCAGCCGTTCCCGCTGGGTGTCCAGCAGCGGGCAGGACAGCCCGTCGCAGACCGGGCCGCGCCACAGCTGCAGCGCGGCGTGCAGTTCCCGGGCGGCCTTGGCCAGGTCGCCACCGGCCCGGGCCGTCCGGGCGGTGGCCAGCCGGTTCTCGAACACCTCCAGGTCCAGCGAGCCGGGCGGTGCCTTGAACTGGTAGCCCGAGCCGGTCCAGCTCAGCAGGTCCGAGGACGACCGGGCCGACCGTTGCGGCTCCAGCATCATCCGCAGGCCGGACACGTGCCGTTGCACCAGGTTCACCGCGTGTGAAGGCTGCGCCTTGCCCCAGACCGCGTCGATCATCTGCTGACGGCCGATCGGCCGGTTGCGTTGCAACAGCAACACAGCGAGCACGACACGACGTTGCACCGGGCCCAGGGGCAGCGGGGAATCGCCGCGCAGGACCCGCAGCGGGCCGAGCACCTCGAATCGCAGCGCCGGCCTGCTGGACGCGGCGACGCTCTTGCCACCCGAGCTGACCATTGTGCTCAAGCTAACGATGGCGGGTGCGTGCGACAAGAAGTGCCAATCACTCCCGGCATCCGATTCGGCATTTCAGTGCAGTCCCCAGTATTTCAGTGCAGTGCCCAGTGCAGCGGGCAGTGCAACCGTCGCAGACAGGATGGCTGCGCATCCGCCGGTGATACCCGGATGCCCATGGTTGGAAATCCTCTCGTCTGAAGGCGGACACATGCGCGACCAGGTGGTCAAATTCGGTATCCAGGGCTTCGGCTACGCATTCGGCCAGGACCAGGACGTCACCAAGACCGCGGCTGACTTCGTTACCGACCCGGAACGGGTCATCCGGTGGGGCTACCAGACCTTCCACCGGGCCGAGCCCGGCGTCACCGCAACCATGCTCGCCGCGGAGGCGGCCCGCGACGCGCTGGCCAAGCTGAGCATGAGCGCCAGCGATCTCGACCTGATCGTGCTGGCCACCTCGGAGATGCCGGACTACCTCTACTGGGACACCTCGGCCGGGCTGGCCCGGGAACTCAAGATCGACGAGGTGCAGACCCTGCTGCTCAACGAGGGCTGCGCCTCCGGGGTGACCGGGCTGGGCATCGTCGCCGGCCAGTTCGCCGTCCAGCCGGAACTGCAGACCGTGCTCTTCGTCGCGGTGAACCGGGTGAGTGAGTTCCACCGCAACCGGATGAACGTCAACAACGCCGTGCACAGCGACGGCGCGGTCGCGGCGGTGATCCGGCGGGGTCACGGCGAGATGCGCTGGCTGGCCACCGAGCAGTTCACCAACCCCGACCTGTGCGACTTCTTCCGCTGCGACTACGGCGGCGCCGTCACCCCGCTGCCGCCGGAGGACTGGTCCACCGCCACCGCGCCGAGCGGGCTGGAGCGGGTGCTCAGCCACTTCGGCAAGGATCCGCAGCGACTGCGGGTGTTCAGCGAGTACCTGGCCAACAGCGTCACCCGGGTGATCGAGGGCGCCTGCGAACGGGCCGGGGTCGGTATCAAGGACGTCGGTCACGTCATCTACATCAACGACAGCGAGGACACCATCGCCGAGGTGGCCGAACCGTGCGGTCTCTCGGTCGAGCACACCAACGCCGCGCTGTCCAAGCTGCACGGCCACATGGGCGCCGCCGACCAGCTCGTCTGCCTCGGCCAGGCGCTGGAGCGCGGGGACGTCAAGTCCGGCGACCTGGTGGCGCTGTGCGGCATCTCCATCGGCATGCGTTGGTACTGCACCCTGGTGCAGGTGTGAGGACGGCGTACCAGAACCCATGATCAACGACAAGGATCTGCTCTCCGACGTTGCCGAGCAGGTGGCGGCCGGCCAGGCGCCCAGCCGGCAGGCACGCGCCGCGCT
>DASUAC010000220.1:0-11012 GCA_035763985.1 Jatrophihabitans sp.
CTCCGCTCCGAAAATGCGCATGAGATCGTCCTGAAGCGACAGGAAAAACTTCGATCGGCCCGGGTCTCCCTGCCGGCCGGAGCGGCCGCGCAACTGATTGTCGATACGCCGCGATTCATGTCGCTCGGTGCCCAGCACGTACAGCCCACCCAGCTCGACCACCTCGTCGTGCTCGCGGGCCACCCGCTCCTTGGCCTTGGCGACCGCTTCCGGCCAGGCGGCCTCGTACTGCTCGGCGGTGTCCACCGGGTTCAGGCCCAGCTCGCGCAACTCCAGATCCGCGATGAACTCCGGGTTGCCGCCGAGCATGATGTCGGTACCGCGGCCCGCCATGTTGGTGGCGACGGTGACCGCACCCTTGCGGCCCGCCTGAGCCACCACGGCGGCCTCTCGCTCGTGCTGCTTGGCGTTGAGCACCTCGTGCGGAATCGCCCGGCGCAGCAGCAGGTTGGACAGCACCTCGGACTTGGCCACGCTGGCGGTACCGACCAGCACCGGCTGGCCGGCCTCGTGGCGCTCGGCGATGTCGTCCACCACCGCGGCGAACTTGGCGTCCTCGGTCTTGTAGATCAGGTCGGTCTCATCCGCCCGGACCATCGGCCGGTTGGTCGGGATCGGCACCACGCCCAGCTTGTAGATCTGGTGCAGCTCGGCCGCCTCGGTCTGGGCGGTGCCGGTCATGCCGGACAGCTTGCTGTAGAGCCGGAAGTAGTTCTGCAGCGTGATGGTGGCCAGCGTCTGGTTCTCCTGCTGGATCTGCACGCCTTCCTTGGCCTCGATGGCCTGGTGCATGCCCTCGTTGTAACGCCGGCCGGCCAGTACCCGGCCGGTGAACTCATCGACAATGAGCACCTCACCGTTGCGCACGATGTAGTCCCGGTCGCGCTTGTACAGTTCCTTGGCCTTCAGCGCGTTGTTCAGGTAGCCCACCAGCGGCGAGTTCGCCGCCTCGTACAGGTTGTCGATGCCCAGCTGGTCCTCGACGAACTCCACGCCCGCCTCGGTGACCGCGACGGTCCGCTTGCCCTCCTCGACCTCGTAGTGCTCGTCTCGGCGCATCCGCGGCGCCAGCCGGGCGAACTCCGGGTACCAGCGCTGGTTCTCGTCGGCCGGGCCGGAGATGATCAGCGGCGTCCGGGCCTCGTCGATCAGGATCGAGTCCACCTCGTCGACGATCGCGTAGTTGTGGCCGCGCTGCACCAGGTCGTCCATCGACCAGGCCATGTTGTCGCGCAGGTAGTCGAAGCCGAACTCGTTGTTGGTGCCGTAGGTGATGTCGCAGGCGTAGGACGCCCGGCGCTGTTCCGGCGTCATGTTCGACAGGATCTTGCCCACCGTCAGGCCCAGGAAGCGGTGCACCCGGCCCATCCAGTCGGCGTCCCGAGAGGCCAGGTAGTCGTTGGTGGTGACCACATGCACGCCGTCGCCGGCCAGCGCGTTGAGGTAGGCCGGCAGCGTGGAGACCAGGGTCTTGCCCTCACCGGTCTTCATCTCGGCGATGTTGCCCAGGTGCAGGGCCGCGCCGCCCATCAGCTGCACGTGGTAGTGGAACTGGCCGAGGGTGCGCCGGGCTGCCTCGCGGACCACCGCGAACGCCTCCGGCAACAGCTCGTCCAGCGTCTCGCCGTCGGCGTAGCGTTGCTTGAACTCGTCGGTGAGCGCACGCAGCTCGGCGTCGGTCAGATCGACGTAATCTTCTTCGAGGGTTTCGATGTGATCGGCGATGGCGGTGAGCCGCCGAACCATCTTGCCTTCACCGGCGCGCAGCAGCTTGTTGAGAACCACATCGCCATCGTACGTGGCAGGCAGTCGGCGCCGAATGTGAACACCACGATCTGGCAACCTGGGGGCCATGACCACGTGGAACGGCGGGCAACTGGCCGACCTGGAACTGCGCTCGGCGCGGCTGCTGCTGCGCCCCTGGCAGGCCGCGGATGCCGCCGAGGTGACCGGGATCATGCGGGATCGGCGGATGGCGGAATTTCTGCCGCTGCCCCAGCCGTACACGGCCGCGGACGCCGCCGAGTTCGTCCGGTCAGCGGCGAGCGACACCCGGCTGGAGCTGGCGATCGTCCGGGATGCCCGGCTGGTCGGTGCCATCGGAATGAGCCTGCCGGATCGGCATACCGGCGCCGAGATCGGCTACTGGGTGCGCAGCGCGGACTGGGGCAACGGCTACGCCACCGAGGCGGTACGGGCGCTGAACCGATTCGCCTTCGAACGCGGCATCCAGCGGACCCAGATCCAGGCCGACGTCGGCAACCTGGCCTCGGTCCGGGTGGCGCTGCGGGCCGGCTTCAGCTTCGAGGGCATCGCCCGGCTGGGCGGCCGGAGCCAGCGCGGGCCGGCCGACCGCGCCATGTTCGCCCGGCTGGCCACCGACTCCGACGGCCAGGTACCGCCGTCCTGGCCGGAGGTGACCGAGCTGACCGACGGTGTGGTGCTGCTGCGCAAACCGCGACCGGAGGACTGGCCCATCCTGTACGCCGAGCACGCCAACCCGGAGTCCCAACGCTGGGGCTTCGGCGACGAGTACACCGAGCAGGCCGCGATCCAACGGGCCGAGGTTGCCGGGCTGAACTGGCTGGTCGGCCGCTCGGCAGACCTGGTCATCTGCGACGTGGCCACCGGCGCCGGGGCCGGCATGATGAACCTGCGCTGGGGGCCGCCCGAGGTGGTCGGCATCGGGTACGGCATCCTGCCGGAGTTCCGCGGCCGCCGCTTCACCACCCGGGCACTACGGCTGCTGGCGAGCTGGGCGTTCGGCCAGACCTCGATCGTCCGGCTGGAACTGGGCTGCAAGGCCGACAACATCGCCTCCGCCCGCTCGGCCGAGCTGGCCGGCTTCGTCCGGGACGGCCGGTTCGCCACCCGGCTGCGCAATCCGGACGGCGGCTACAGCGACGAGATCAGCTTCGGCCTGGTCCGCGGCCAGTACCGGTCGTAGCCGTCGGCCGAGCGGCGTCAGCCGGATCGCTGCCCCGGCCGGCTCAGCGATACAGCTCGCGGTCCGCGCGTGGGCGGTACAGCTGATGTTTGGCGATGTACTGCACCACCCCGTCCGGCACCAGGTACCAGATCGGCCGGCCGCCGGCCACCCGCTCCCGCACGGCGGAGGACGAGATCGCCATCGCCGGTACGTCCAACAGCGTGACGATGTCCGGCGGCAGGTGGTCACCGGAGAGGTGATAGCCCGGCCGGGTCACCCCGATCAGGTGACACATGCCGAACACCACCTCGGCGTCCTTCCAGGACAGGATCGCCTGCAGCGCGTCGGCGCCGGTGATGAAGAACAACTCCGCGCCCGGACGGATGGCCGCGATGTCGCGCACAGTGTCGACGGTGTAGGTGGGCCCCGGCCGGTCGATGTCCACCCGGCTCACCCAGAACCGCGGGTTGGACGCGGTGGCAACCACCGTCATCAGGTAGCGGTGTTCGGCCGTGCTCACGTTGCGGTGCACCTTCTGCCACGGCCGGCCGGTCGGGACGAACACCACCTCGTCGAGGTCGAAGAGGTCGGCGACCTCACTGGCCGCGACCAGGTGACCGTGATGGATCGGGTCGAAGGTGCCGCCCATGATGCCGACCCGGCGGCTCCGGCCGTCCGGTACCAGCACGGCCAGCGAGGCGTCGTCACGCTCGGGTGCGTCGTCGCGGTCGGACGCGGCCGGGTCCGAGGTGCCGGTGGCGTCCTGGCGATCGGGCGCGGTCATGGCGGCATCGTACGGAACCGGCCGGTCCGGTTCATGATCGTGGCGGCCGAAACGCCGTGCCCTGCGCCTCGACCCGCCCGCGGCTACCGCTGCCTCCGCCGGGGCCCTCGGCTACCGGCGCCTCGATCCGGCCGCGGCTACCGCCGACTCCGCCGGGGCCCTCGGCTACCGGCGCCTCGACCCGGCCGCGGCTACCGCTGCGCCATCGACGTGGGCCGGATCGGCTCGGGCAGCGCGCTCGCGCCGGTCAGGAACCGATCCACGCAGGCAGCCGCGGAGCGTCCCTCGGCAATCGCCCACACGATCAGGCTCTGCCCGCGCCCCATGTCACCGGCCACGAACACCCCGGGCACGCTGGTGGCGAACTGGTCGTCGCGCGCCACGTTGCCGCGCTCGGTGAACTCGACTCCGAGCTCGGTCAGCAGCCCGGCCCGTTCCGGGCCGACGAAGCCCATGGCCAGCAGCACCAGGTCACACGGCAGCTCGAACTCCGTGCCGGGCACCGCCGTGAACCGGCCGTCCACCAACTCCACCCGGTGCGCCCGCAGCCCGGTCACGTTGCCGTGCTCGTCGCCGACGAACCGTTCGGTGTTCACGGCGAACACCCGCTCGCCGCCCTCCTCGTGCGCCGCGGCGGAACGCAGGGTCAGCGGCCAGGTCGGCCACGGGTTGTCCGCCGCGCGGGCGGCCGGCGGCTCGGCCAGGATCTCGAACTGGTGCACCGAGGCCGCCTGCTGCCGGTGCGCGGTGCCCAGGCAGTCGGCACCGGTGTCGCCGCCGCCGATGATGACCACCCGTTTGCCGGCGGCCGAGATCGGCGAGTCGGCCAGGTCCCCCTGCCGCACCCGGTTCGCCGGTGGCAGGTACTCCATCGCCTGGTGGATGCCGGCCAGTTCCCGTCCCGGGATCGGCAGCTCCCGCCAGGCGGTCGCACCACCGGCCAGCAGCACCGCGTCGTACCCGGCGCGCAACTGCCCGGCGCTGATGTCCACGCCGACGTTCACCCCGGGCCGGAACTCGGTGCCCTCGGCGGCCAGTTGCCGGATCCGGCGATCCAGCACCCACTTCTCCAACTTGAACTCGGGAATGCCGTAGCGGAGCAGCCCGCCGATCCGGTCGGCTCGCTCGAAGACGGTCACCCGGTGCCCGGCCCGGGTCAGCTGCTGAGCCGCGGCCAGCCCGGCCGGCCCGGAGCCGACCACCGCCACCCGGCGTCCGGTCTGCTGGCTCGGCGGCAGCGGCGGCAGCCAGTCGTTGGCCCAGGCCTTCTCGCTGATCTCCTTCTCCACCTGCTCGATCGTCACCGGCTGCTGGCTGATGCCGAGCACGCAGGACGCCTCACACGGCGCGGGACAGAGCCGGCCGGTGAACTCGGGGAAGTTGTTCGTGGCGTGCAGCCGGGCGCTGGCGTCCTGCCAGCGGCCCGAGTAGACCAGGTCGTTCCACTCCGGGATCAGGTTGCCGAGCGGGCAGCCGTTGTGGCAGAACGGGATGCCGCAGTCCATGCAGCGACCGGCCTGCAGCCGGGTGACCGCGTCGTCGGACGGCTGATACACCTCGCGCCAGTCCTGGATTCGGACGGCCACCGGCCGCCGCGGCGGCAGCTGACGATCGTGGGAGAGAAAACCGGTGGTGTCGCCCAACGCCACGCGCCCCTTCGTGTGGAGAGATCCATCCGGGACGGCGCCGGCCCGAGTAGTCACGATACCCGGGACGTCAGCCATCGGCACGAACCGCAGCGTGCGGACACCGTGACACCGTCGCCGACGGCCCGGCCCGGCGGGCCGGCTACCGGACGATCACACCGGCTACCGGACGCCCGCTACCGGACGATCAGGTCGTCCCGGCTACCGGACGATCGCGCCCGCTACAGGACGATCACGCCCGCTACAGGACGATCAGGTCGTCCCGGTGCACCGCCTCCCGGCGCAGCTCGGCGGGCAGCTGATGGCTGGATCTGCCGAGCAGCTCGGGCAAATCCGCGCTGTCGAAGCCGACCAGGCCACGCGCCACCACCCGGCCCGCCTCGTCGGCCAGCTCCACCGGATCACCGGCCGCGAAATCGCCGGTCACCGCGACGATGCCGGCGGTCAGCAGGGACGCCCGCCTGGTCGCCACCGCGGTCACCGCGCCGGCGTCCAGCACCAGCCGGCCTCGCGGCGTGGTGGCGTGCCGCAGCCAGAACAGCCGGGACGCGGTGCGCCTGCCGGTCGGCGCGAAGCAGCTGCCGCCGCCGCCGGTCAGCGCCTCGCCGATCCGGTCGGCGGCGGCCAGCAGCACCGGGATGCCGGCGCCGGTGGCGATCCGGGCGGCGTCGATCTTGGTCACCATCCCGCCGGTGCCCACCGCCGAGCCGGTGCCAGCCACCCGGACCGGCTCCAGGTCGGCCTCCGAACCGATCTCGGCGACCAGCGTCGCCCCCGCGCGCCTGGGATCTTCGGTGTACAGGCCGTCGATGTCGGACAGCAGCACCAGCGCGTCGGCCTGCACCAGGTGCGCGACCAGCGCCGCCAATCGGTCGTTGTCGCCGAACCGGATCTCCTGGGTGGCCACCGTGTCGTTCTCGTTCACGATCGGGATCACCCCGAGCGCCAGCAACCGCTCCAGGGTGCGTACCGCGTTGCGGTAGTGACCGCGCCGGTGCAGGTCGTCGGCGGTCAGCAGCACCTGGCCGACGGTGAGCCGGTACCGGCCGAAGGACGCCGCGTACCGCTCGACCAGCAGCAGCTGCCCGACGCTGGCCGCCGCCTGCTGGGTGGCCAGATCCCGCGGCCGGCTGGCCAGGCCGAGCGGGCCGATCCCGGCGGCGATGGCGCCGGAGGACACCAGCACCACCTGCTGACCGGCCTGCCGGCGTGCGGCCAGCGCATCCACCAGCGCATCCAGCCGGGCCGGCTCCAGCCGCCCCCGCCGGGTCAGCGACGAGGAACCCACCTTCACCACGGTGCGCGCCGCGCCGGCGATCAGCTCCCGGCAGGCCGGACCGGGACCCGCCGAGGCCGGCTCGGGCAGGCCGTCCGGCTCGGCCACTACGGTTCCTCGTCCAGCGGCTCGGCCGCGAGCTCGGCATCCGTGCGGTGCACCCGGCGGGCCCGCTTGTCGGCCAGCCGCTCGTCGGCACCCCGCCGGACGGCCTGCTCCAGCCGGTCGTCGAAGCCGCGCCTGGTCGGCTGGTAGTCCTCGGCCAGCTCACCGGTCGGCGCGAAGTCGAACACGTAGTCGCCGATGGTGACGCTGGCACCCGGCTGCGCGCCGAGCCGGGCCAGTTCGTCCTCCACCCCGAGCCGGGCCAGCCGGTCGGCCAGGAAGCCGACCGCCTCGTCGTTGTCGAACTGGGTCTGCCGCACCCAGCGCTCCGGCTTGCGGCCGCGCACGATGAACCCGCCCGGCTCCTCCGGGTTCTCGCTCACCGTGAAGCCGGCATCGTCGATCGCGGCCGGGCTGAGCACGATCGGGGCGGCGGCGAGCGCCTGCTGGCCGGCTCGATGCTGCTCGACCAGCTCGGCCAGCGCGAAGCTGAGCTCGCGCAATCCGGCGCGCGAGACCGCCGAGACGCCGAACACCCGGTATCCCCGCTCGGCCAGTTCCGGCGTGACCAACTCGGCCAGCTCCGCCGCCTCCGGCACGTCCAGCTTGTTCAGGGCCACCAGCCGGGGACGGTCGGCCAGGTCCCCCAGGCTTGCCGAGTACTGGGCCAACTCGTCCTCGATCGCGGCCAGGTCGCTGAGCGGATCCCGGCCCGGCTCCAGGGTGGCGCAGTCCAGCACGTGCACCAGCACCGCGCACCGCTCGATGTGCCGGAGGAAGTCCAGGCCGAGCCCCTTGCCCTGCGCCGCACCCGGGATCAGGCCCGGTACGTCCGCCATCGTGTACGTGGCCTCGCCCGCGCTGACCACGCCCAGGTTGGGCACCAGAGTGGTGAACGGGTAGTCGGCGATCTTCGGCCGGGCCGCCGACAGCGCGGCGATCAGCGAGGACTTGCCGGCCGACGGGAAGCCGACCAGGCCGACGTCGGCCACCGACTTCAGCTCCAGCACCACGTCCAGCGTCTCGCCCGGCTCGCCGAGCAGCGCGAAGCCGGGAGCCTTGCGCCGGGGCGAGACCAGCGCGGCGTTGCCGAGACCGCCCCGGCCGCCGAGCGCGACCACGTACCGGGCGCCGGCGCCGGTCAGGTCGGCCAGCACGGTGCCGTCCGGGGCGTGCACCACGGTGCCGTTGGGCACCGCCAGCTCGAGATCCGCACCGTCGGCGCCGCTGCGGTTCTTGCCCGCGCCGGGACGGCCGTTGCCGGCCTTCTGATGCGGGTGATGGTGGAAGTCCAGCAGCGTGTGCACCTGCGGGTCGACCACCAGGACCACGTTGCCGCCGCGGCCGCCGTTGCCGCCGTCCGGGCCGCCGAGCGGCTTGAACTTCTCCCGGTGGACCGAGGTGCAACCGTGTCCGCCGTTGCCGGAGGTGACGTGCAGGACCACCCGGTCGACGAAACTCACCATGGGCGTCCCTTACCTGTGGGCGGGCGGCCGATGACCGGCCGGAAGCGGTGGCCGATGACCGGCCGGAAGCGGTGGCCGATGACCGGCCGGAAGCGGTGGCCGATGACCGGCCTAAAGCGAAGGAGCGGGCTCCGGATTCCCGGTGCCCGCTCCGCGTGTGGCTGACTCAGTTGGGTTCTTCCGGCTCAGCTCTCCAACGGGACGATGCTGACCGTCTTGCGGCCCCGGCGAGTGCCGAACTGCACGTTGCCGTCGGCCAGCGCGAACAGCGTGTCGTCGCCGCCCCGGCCGACCAGGTCACCCAGGTGGAACTTGGTGCCGCGCTGCCGGACCAGGATCTCGCCGGCGTTCACCAGCTGGCCGCCGAAGCGCTTCACGCCGAGCCGCTGGGCGTGCGAATCCCGGCCGTTGCGGGAGGACGATGCACCCTTCTTGTGTGCCATTGCGCTACTTCTTTCCGTTCTCGATACCGGTCACCCGGACCTGGGACAGCTGCTGCCGGTGGCCGATCCGCTTGCGGTAGCCGGTCTTGTTCTTGTACTTGAGGATCCGGATCTTCGGCCCCTTCACCGCACCCAGCACCTCGCCGGTGACCGAGACGCCGGCCAGCTCGGCCGCATCCGTGGTCACCTGCTCACCGTCGACCAACAGGATGGCCGGCAGTGCCACGCTGGCGCCGGGCGCGGCGTCCAGCTTCTCAATCGTCACGACGTCGCCGACCGCGACCTTGTACTGCTTGCCGCCGGTTTTGACGATGGCGTACATCGGGAATCCACTCCTGTCGAATCATCCAGCTGTCGCGGCAGGCGGCCCAGTTGCGGCGACGTACCTGACGCTCACGCAAGAACGGCCCACCGACTCGCTGTGGGCCGTTGTACAGATTACGGCACCAGGCCCTGACCAGGCAAAGCGGCCCTGGCCGGCTGACAGCGACCCGACGGCCTCAGCCCTCGGTACCGGTGGTCGCGGCGGGCGGTCCGGCCGGCCGACTGGCCGCCCGGCGACGGCGCGGCCGCGGTACCGGCTGGCTGTCGGCGAGCGCCGTGCCCGGCTCGGCGGACTCCGCCGGCTGCGCCACCGCGTCGCCAGCTTCGCCAGCCTTGCTAGCGGACACCTCGTCCAGCTTGCCGGTGGCCTGCTCGTCCAGCTTGCCGGTGGCAGCGGCGATCGCGGCGATGGCGCTGGCCGCCGCCCGGCGCTTCTCGCTGTCGGCGGCAGCCTCGGCCGGATCCGGCTTGGCCGCCTTGGCGGCGCCGGTCGTCTTGGTGCTGCTCGCCGACTTGGCCGCCCGGCTGCGTCGGCTCCGGGCCGGCCGGTCCTCCTCGGTCCCGGGTTGCTGGCCGCTGTTGCCCGACTTCCGGTCCACCGGTTCCAGGTGCACGATCACGCCGCGGCCGTGGCAGTGCTCGCACGGCTCGCTGAACGCCTCGAGCAGCCCCTCGCCGACCCGCTTTCGGGTCATCTGGACCAGTCCCAGCGAGGTCACCTCGGCCACCTGATGCTTGGTACGGTCGCGGCCCAGGCACTCGGTGAGCCGGCGCAGCACCAGTTCCCGGTTGCTCTCCAGCACCATGTCGATGAAGTCGATCACCACGATGCCGCCGAGGTCGCGCAGCCGCAACTGCCGGACGATCTCCTCGGCCGCCTCCAGGTTGTTGCGGGTGACCGTCTGCTCCAGGTTGCCGCCGGAGCCGGTGTACTTGCCGGTGTTCACGTCGATCACGGTCATCGCCTCGGTGCGATCGATCACCAGCGAGCCGCCGGAGGGCAGCCACACCTTGCGGTCCAGCGCCTTGGCCAACTGCTCGTCCACCCGCAGGTCACGGAACAGGTCGGTCTCGGCAGTGTGCAGGCTGATCCGGTTCGCCAGATCCGGCGCGATGCTGCCGACGTAGTCCGACAGCGTCCGATGGATCTCGGTACCCGAGACGACCAGCTTGGTGAAGTCGTCGTTGAAGATGTCGCGGACCACCCGGATCGCCAGGTCCGGCTCGCCGTGCACCAGCATCGGGGCATCCGAGGTCCGGCGGGCCTTGGCCGAGATCGACTCCCACTCCGCCTTCAGCCGCTCCACGTCGGAGATCAGGTCCTGCTCGGAGGCGCCTTCGGCGGCCGTCCGGACGATCACGCCCGCCTCGTCCGGCACGACCTTCTTCAGGATGGACTTGAGCCGGCTGCGCTCGGTGTCCGGCAGCTTGCGGCTGATGCCGGTCATGCCGCCGCCCGGGACGTAGACCACGAACCGGCCGGGCAGCGAGATCTGACTGGTCAGCCGGGCGCCCTTGTGCCCGATCGGGTCCTTGGTGACCTGCACCAGCACCGCGTCACCGGAACTCAGCGCGTTCTCGATCGAGCGGGCCTTGCCGGCCAGCCCGGCCGTGTCCCAGTTCACCTCGCCGGCGTAGAGCACGCCGTTGCGGCCGCGGCCGATGTCGACGAAAGCGGCCTCCATGCTCGGCAGCACGTTCTGCACCCGGGCCAGATAGACGTTGCCGACCGCTGAGGCCGCGCTGGCCCTGGTCACGTAGTGCTCGACCAGGACGTCGTCCTCGAGCACCGCGATCTGGGTCCGGTCGCCGGTCTGGCGGACGGCCATCACCCGCTCGACCGCCTCCCGGCGGGCCAGGAACTCGGCCTCGGTGAGGATCGGGGCCCGCCGCCGCCCGGAGTCCCGGTTGTCCCGGCGGCGCTGGCGCTTGGCCTCCAGCCGGGTCGAGCCCTTGACTCCGCGTACCCCGTCGTCGTCGGCCGCGCCGGCCTTGGACCGGCTGTCCCGGATGTGCACCACGGTGTTCGGCGGATCGTC
>DASUAC010000221.1:0-5271 GCA_035763985.1 Jatrophihabitans sp.
GCTGCGGGCGATCACGCTGCCGCAGGACCTGCGGCACTACGCGGTACGCGGCCAGTACGACCAGGGCTGGCTGGCCGGTGAGCGGGTGCCCGCCTACCGGGCCGAGCAGGGCGTACCGGCGGACTCGAAGACCGAGACCTACGCCGCGGTGCGGCTCGGCATCGACACCCGGCGGTGGGCCGGCGTGCCGTTCTACCTGCGCACCGGCAAGCGGCTGCCGCGCCGGGTGACCGAGATCGCGGTGGTGTTCAAGAAGGCCCCGCACCTGCCGTTCAGCCACACCGACACCGAGGAACTGGGCCAGAACCAGATGGTGATCCGGGTGCAGCCGGACGAGGGGGTCACGCTGAAGTTCGGTTCGAAGGTGCCCGGCTCGATGATGGAGGTCCGCGACGTCGCGATGGACTTCCTCTACGGCGAGGCGTTCACCGAGTCCAGCCCGGAGGCGTACGAGCGGTTGATCCTGGACGTGCTGCTCGGCGATGCCACGCTGTTCCCCCGCAACCAGGAGGTGGAGGCGTCCTGGCGGGTGATCGACCCGCTGGAGGAGTTCTGGGCCGGCCAGGATCCGCAGACGTACCGGGCCGGCGAATGGGGCCCGAAGACGGCCGACGAGATGCTGGCCCGGGACGGCCGGCGGTGGCGGCGGCCGTGACGGTGCTCGCTAGGAATGGGGGTATGCGGTGACGACGCTCTGGGACACCACCGGCACGGCCGTGGTGCAGGCGCTGGCCGCCGAGCGGCGCACCGGCGGCGCGGTGACCAGCGGGCTGGCGCTGACCCTGGTGGTGGTGCTGGAGGAGAAGAACACCGGCGAGGTGGAGGCGGCGGTGGCCACCGCCGCGGCCAAGCACCCGATGCGGGTGATCATGGTGCTGCGGCACAACATCGAGGCGCCGGTCCCCCGGCTGGACGCCGAGGTCTCGATCGGCGGCCGGTACGGCCCCGGCGAGGCGGTGGTGCTGCGGATGTTCGGCCGGCTGGCGCTGCACGCCGAGTCGGTGGCGCTGCCGCTGCTGGCACCGGACGCCCCGGTGGTGACCTGGTGGTACTCCCGGACCCCCAAGATCATCGCGCACGATCCGCTCGGGGTGTTCGCCGACCGCCGGATCACCAACGTGATCCGGGACGACGACCCGGCCGCCTCGCTGCGCCAGCGGGCCGTCGACTTCGCCCCGGGCGACACCGACCTGACCTGGACGGTGATCACGCCGTGGCGGGCGGCGCTGGCCTCGGCCTTCGACACCGCGGCCGCGCCGGTCCGGTCACTCACCGTCTACGGCAACCCGGTGGATCCGTCCGCGCAGCTGCTGGCCGGCTGGCTGACCGCCCGGATGGGCGTGCCGGTGCCGGTGGAGAAGGCCGAGGGCAAGTACATCACCGCGGTCTCGGTGGACTTCGCCGACGGCCGTGCGGTGAAGATGACCAACGAGGGCTACAAGCTGCTGATGCGCCGGCCCGGCCAGAAGGAGACCATCCAGCCGTTCCCACAGCGCACCACCGGCGACATGCTGGCCGAGGAGTTGCGCCGGCTGGACGCCGACGAGCCGTACGCCGAGGCGCTCGGCGCGGTGTCCGGGCTGACCGATCTGGCCAGCCGGCCGGCGGTCCGCTCGCACATCTGGGTGGATCCGGCGCTCGCCGACCAGGAGGTGTGATGGGCCTGCCGCCGGACGTGATCGTCCAGGACGACGCCGAGCAGCTTGCCGCGGACGTGGCGCTGCGCGCCCTGGGCACGCTGGCCGCCGCCCAGTCGTCCCGGGGCCGCGCGGTGCTGGCGCTGACCGCCGGCTCCATCCTGGAGGCGGTCTGGCAGGCGATCGCGGACTCGCCGTCCGCCTCGACCGTGGACTGGAGCCGGGTGGACGTCTGCTGGGCCGACGAGCGGTTCGTGCCGGCCGATTCGGACGACCGCAACGACCTGCCGGCCAAGCGGATCCTGCTCGGCCACCCGCCGTTCTCGGCGGCCCGGCACCTGCCGATGCCGGCCAGCGACGGGGCGCAGCCGGACCTGGACGCGGCGGCGGCGTTCTACGCCGGGCAGCTGGCCGCGCTGCGCCGGCCGGACGACACCGGTGAGCTGCCCGACTTCGACCTGGTGCTGCTCGGCGTAGGGCCGGACGGCCACTGTGCCTCGCTGTTCCCCAACCACCCGGGGACCTTCGCCGCGGGCCAGACGGTGATCGGGGTCCGGAACTCCCCGAAACCGCCGCCGAACCGGCTGTCCTTCACCTTCGACACGCTGGACCGGGCGGCCGAGATCTGGTTCGTGGTGTCCGGCAGCGGCAAGGCCGAGGCGGTCGCGCTGGCACACAGCGGCGCCAGCCGGGAGCAGATTCCGTCGGCCGGTCCGAAGGGCCGGCAGCGCACGCTGTGGCTGGTCGACCGGGACGCCGCCGCGCTGCTGTAGCCGGCTAACCGGTCAGGCCGTGCGGGCCGGACTCACTCGCCGCGGCGGGCGCGCAGCCGGGCCAGCGCCTCCTCCAGCAGCGCGTCGCCGTCGGCGTCCGAGCGGCGTTCCTTCACGTAGGCCAGGTGGGTCTTGTACGGCTCGGTACGCGGGGCGGCCGGCGGTGCGGTCTCCTCCCGGCCGGCCGGGTAGCCGCACCGCTTGCAGTCCCAGGTGTCCGGGATGGCGGCATCCAGCGCGAAGGCGGGCTGGGTCTCGTGGCCGTTGGCGCAGAAGAACGAGACGTACTGGCGCGGGGCCGACTCGCCGCGCTCGCGCTCGCCCATCGGGCCGGCGCCAACCCGGCTGCCCCGAATGGCATTACCGCCTGCTGCCACCACTGGACTCCTGTCGTGTCAGAAAGAAAAGTCGATGCCGTACGTACCCGCAAGCCGTCGCCCGCGGGGAACCTCAGCTGTTCTTGTACAGCAATCCGAGCCCGATGATGCAGATCGCCCACACCAGACCGGCGACGATGGTCAGCCGGTCCAGGTTGCGCTCCACCACCGAGGAGCCGGACAGGCTCGAGTACAGCGAGCCGCCGAACATCGAGGACAGGCCGCCGCCCTTGCCCCGGTGCAGCAGAACCAGCACGATCAGCAGCAGGCTGGTGGCGATCAGCACTAACGACAGGGTCAGGATCATCGGATGGTTCGGCCTCGTTCTCCGTGGTTCGCGAGCGCGCCGAGTTCCGGCGCAGCTAGAGGATACCTAATCGAGTTGACGGTCGAGCCGCTCGACCGGTCCGGCAGCGGTGAGCGGCCACCGGTCAGCCGGTGAACGGCCATCGGTCAGCCGGTGAACGGCCGCCGGTCAGCCGGTGATCGGACCGCCGGTCAGCCGGTGAACGGGCCGCCGGCCGCCGCGACGCAGATACCGGCGAACTCCTCGGCGACCAGGCTGGCACCGCCGACCAGTGCGCCGTCCACGTCCGGCTGGGCCAGGATCTCCCCGGCGTTGGTCGCCTTCACCGACCCGCCGTAGAGCACCCGCACCGCATCGGCCAGCTCCGGCTCGTACAGCTCGGCCAGCCTGCCGCGCAGCGCCGCGCAGACCTCCTGCGCGTCCGCCGGGGTGGCCACCTTGCCGGTGCCGATCGCCCAGACCGGTTCGTAGGCGATGACCACCGAGGCGGCGTCGGCCTCGGCGATGCCGGCCAGCCCGGCGGTGAGCTGGTCCAGGCAGTGCGCCACGTGCCGGCCCTCCTCCCGGATCGGCAGCCGCTCGCCCACGCACAGGATCGGGGTGAGGCCGTTGGCGTAGCCGGCCTTGACCTTGGCGTTGACGAGCTCGTCGGTCTCGGCGTGGTACTCCCGGCGCTCGGAGTGGCCGACCACCACGAAGGTGCAGCCGAGCTTGGCGAGCATCGCGCCGGAGATGTCGCCGGTGTAGGCGCCGCCGGCGTACGGCGACAGATCCTGGGCGCCGTAGGTCAGCCGCAGCCGGTCGCCGTCGACCAGGGTCTGCACCGAGCGGATGTCGGTGAACGGCGGCAGCACGGCCACGTCCACCGCGTCGTAGTGCTGCGGCTTCAGGCTGAACGCGATCTTCTGCACCAGCGCGATGGCCTCGAAGTGGTTCAGGTTCATCTTCCAGTTGCCGGCGATCAGCGGTTGCCGGCGGGGCTTCTTGGCCACTGAGGCTGTCTCTCCCTAGCTCTCCCAGGCCGCGCGCAGCACGGTCAGCCCGGGTAGTTGCTTGCCCTCCAGGTACTCCAGCGAGGCGCCGCCGCCGGTGGAGATGTGCGAGAACCGGTTCTCGTCGATGCCCAGAGCCCGTACGGCGGCGGCGGAATCGCCGCCGCCGACCACGGTCAGCCCGGACGCGCAGGTGATCGCCTCGGCCACCCCGCGAGTGCCGGCGGCGAACGGCTTCACCTCGAACACGCCCATCGGCCCGTTCCAGAACACCGTGCCGGCGCCGGCCAGCGCCTCGGCGAACCGGGCGACCGAGTCCGGCCCGATGTCGAGCCCCTTCTGCCCGTCCGGGATCGCGTCGGCGGACACCGTCCGGGTCGGTGCGTCGTCGCTGACCTCGGGCGCCACCACCACGTCGGTGGGCAGCACGATCTTGTCGCCGGACTCGGCCAGCAGCCGGCGGCAGGTCTCGACCTGGTCCTCCTCCAGCAGCGAGTCGCCCACCGGGTGGTCCTGTGCCTTCAGGAAGGTGAAGCACATGCCGCCGCCCACCAGCAGCCGGTCCACCTTGGGCAGCAGCGAGGAGATCACCGCCAGCTTGTCCGACACCTTCGAGCCGCCGAGCACCACCACGTACGGCCGGGCCGGTTCGCCCGCCTCGCCGGTGAGCTGCTGCAGCACCTCGACCTCGCGCCGGACCAGGTCGCCGGTGTAGTGCGGCAGCAATTCGGCGACGTCGTAGACCGAGGCGTGCGCCCGGTGCACCGCGCCGAACGCGTCGCCGACGTAGGCGCCGCCGTCGTCCTCGCCGCCGGTGAGCTGGGCCAGGGCCTTGGCGAAGGCGGCCCGGTCGGCCGGCTCCTTGGCCGTCTCGCCCGGGTTGAACCGGACGTTCTCCAGCAGCAGCAGCTCGCCGTCGTGCAGCTCGCTGGCCAGCAACCGGGCGCTCTCCCCCACCGTGTCCAGCGCGAACCGCACCGGGGTGCCCAGCAGCTGGGCCAGCCGGTCGGCGACCGGGCGCAGCGAGTACCGCGGCTCCGGCGCACCCTTGGGCCGGCCCAGGTGCGCCGCGACGATGACCCGGGCGCCCTTCTCCAGCAGCCGCACCAGCACCGGCAGCGATGCCCGGATCCGGCCGTCGTCGGTCACCGTGGGATGGTCACCGCCGGACAGCGGGACATTCAG
>DASUAC010000222.1:0-10698 GCA_035763985.1 Jatrophihabitans sp.
TGCCGCCGAACAGCACGATCAGGGTGACCACCGTGAGCAGCGGCAGCGCATAGGCCCGCCAGCCGTACCGGCGGGCGAAGCCCAGCCAGCTCGAGCGCACCGTACGCCGGTGCCGCCGGCCGCCTCGCCCGGCGGCCGGACCCCCGGTGCCCGGACGACCGCCGGTCGGTGCCGCGAGCCGCGTGGACGGCCGCTGGCCGGTCGGCGCGGCAGGCCGGGTGGGCCGCTGGCCGGTCGGCGCGCTCGGTCTGCTCACGGGTCCGTCCGGCTCTTCGCGCAAGCGCTCATCGCCGCGATCACTCCCGGCGCCAGCGCGGCCGCTGGCAGAATCGACTGCCCACTCACAGCTTCAGCCTGCCACACCCCACCCCGTTGAGCGGGGTATTCGAACCCGGCGGAGCGCCGTCCGGGCGGCCGTCACCGGGCCGCCGCACGGTCGAGCAGCCCCAGGATCGCCCGGGCGGTGCTGACCGGATCCTCCAGCTGCGCGGTGTGCCCGACGTCCGGCAGCACCAGCAGCGAGGCGTCCGGCAACTCGGCCGCCACCCGGGGCGCATGCGCGACGTCGACCAACCGGTCCAATTCCCCCCAGATCACCACGGCCGGAACCTCGATCTGATTGAGCAGCCGCCACGCCGAGCGGCCGCCACCGGCCAGGTAGCTGAGCACCAGGCCGCGGAACGACCTCAGCATCGCCTCGGCCGCCCAGGGGTAGCTCCGCCGGTGTACCAGCTCCTCGGCGGCCTCGGCCAGCCGGTTGTCCGGCAGCAGTTCCGGATGCGCGAAGCACAGCTCGATCACCGCGCGGACCCGCTGCTCCGGCGGATAGGCCTCCGCCCGGGCCAGCGCGCGGGGACCCAGGCCCGGCACCAGCAACAGCGGCAGCAGCAGGTCCGAACCCCTGCGCGGACGCAGATCGGGCACCGCCGGTGAGATCAGGGTCAGCGTGCGCACCAGATCCGGCCGGTAGGCGGCCGCCCGGATCGAGATGGCACCACCCATCGAGTTGCCCACCAGATGCACGGGGCCGCGGCCGGACTGCTCCAGGTAGCGGATGACCAGCCGGGCGTGCGCGGCGATGGAGTAGTCCCGGTCCGGCGGCGGGCCGGATCTGCCGAAACCCGGCAGGTCGATCGCCTCGGCGGCCAGCCAGGGCGAGAGCAGGTCGGCCATATCGGTGAAGTTGGTGGACGCGCCGCCCAGCCCGTGCACGTACAAGGCGGGCTGCGCGTCGGGGTTCGGCGACAGGGTACGGCGGCGGTGGATGCGGGAGCGGCCCACCCCGATCTCCTCGCCGGGCCACGGCGGCCGGCTGGTGTCCACCGGGGCGAGCGGGTAGTCGGTCGGGCTGGCCAGCTCGGCGATCGGCACCGTCCGCCGGGAGCGGCGACCGGCCCGCGGCGGCATGCCTACCCTCGGCCGGCTGGTGATCGGCGAACTGGTCATCACGATCCAGGTTACCCACGCGGTGCGCAGGTGGTTACCGACCGGTAGCTCGGCTCGCCAGCGTGCACGCCGAGCGCCCGGGCTACTGATCGGTAGGATCACAGCTGACCAGCCGGACGTCGAGAGGGTCGTGATGACCGACACCGTGGACACGACACGCGGTGCACGGCTGCCGCGTTCGGCGCGCCGCAAGCAGCTGCTCGCCGCCGCGCAGGAGGTCTTCGTCAGCAACGGTTACCACGCCGCGGCGATGGACGACATCGCCGACAAGGCGGGAGTGTCCAAGCCGGTGCTGTACCAGCATTTCCCGGGCAAGCTGGACCTTTATCTCGCGCTGCTGGACACCCATGCCGAGGACGTGCTGGACCGGGTCCGCAATGCGCTGGCCGAGACCGATGACAACCAGGCGCGGGTGCACAACGTGCTCACCGCCTACTTCGACTTCGTCGACGGCGAGGACCGTGGCGACTCCGGGGCGTTCCGGCTGATCTTCGAGTCCGATCTGGGCAACGAGCCGGCCGTGCGGGAACGGGTGGACCGGGTCGGCCGGCTGACCATGCAGGCAGTCGCCGACACGGTGGCCGCCGACACCGGGCTGAGCCGCGAGCAGGCCGAACTGCTCTCGGTGGCGCTCACCGGCGCGGCCCAGATCACCGCGACCTGGTGGCTGGAGTCCGACCGGCCGATTCCCAAGGCCGAGGCGGTACGGCTGCTGGAGACGCTGCAGTGGCGCGGCATCTCACACTTCCCGCTGCAGGGCGCCGCGGACCGGCCGGCCGGCTGAGCAAGCCCGTCTCGGGTAGTGGTTCGCGTTCGCTCTCAGCGCAGCACTGCGCGGCTACCCCGCACGGCGGGTGGGCTAGCGTTTGACCCGTACCGCATGCTCGCGTCGGGGGAATCGGCGCCGTCAGCTGGGAGGCTTCTGGTGGAGGTCAAGATCGGCGTACTGCACACCCCCCGCGAGATCACCCTGGACAGCGCCCAGACCCCGGAGGAGGTCACCGAGATCGTGGCCGAGGCGCTCAAGAGCGTGGACGGCCAGCTGGTGCTGACCGACGATCGCGGGCGGAAGATCATCGTGCCGGCCAACCTGGTGGCCTACGTCGAGATCGCCCAGGCGGACGCCCGCCGGATCGGCTTCGCCGGCTAGCCCGGACGGCTTCGCGGCTCGGTTTCGCCGGCCGCCGGCTCGGTTTCGCCGGCCGCCGGCTCGGCATTCGCCGATGGCGCCGTGCTTTGCCGTCCGTACCGGCCTCGAACTCCCGGCGCGTGCTCGGCGAGCTAGCTGGACAGGCCGAGCGTGCGCATCCGGTCGACATGCTTGCCGGTTATCCGGTCGATCAGCGCCGAGATCGCGGTCAGGTCGCCGGCTCCGCCCACGATCAACCGGACCAGCGCGTCCCGCTCGGCCGCCACGTGCTGGGCCTGGCTGATCGCCTCGCCGACCAGCCGCCGTCCCCACAGCGACAGCCGGGACGCCGCCGTCGGATCCTGTGCCAGCAGCACCCCGACCTCCCGGATCGCGAACTCGGCGTTGCCGGAATCGGCCAGCGCCTCGTTCACCACGGACCGGGTCCGCTCGTCGACATAGCTGGCGATCTCCCGGTAGAAGTCCGCCGCCAGGCCGTCCCCGACATAGGCCTTGACCAGCGCCTCCCCCCACGTCTTCGGTTCGGTACGGGCGTGGAAGGTCTCCACCGGCATCACGAACGGCGCCATCGCCGCTTGCGGGTCGGCGTCGAGTTCGGCGATCCGATCGACCAGCTTGCGGTAGTGACCCATCTCCAGCGCCGCCTTCTCCGCCAGCGCAGCCCGCAGCGCGGTACTCGGCGCCATCCTGGCGTCATGCGCCATCCGGTCGAAGGCGCTCAGCTCGCCGTAGGCCAGCACGCCGAGCAGATCGATCACCGCCGCCGGATCCGGTTGGTGGGTCTCGGTCATCCGCCGCTGTCCTCCCCGGCTGCACCCGATGTCTGGGTCCTGCTCGCGCCGTTACCGTAGCGTGCGCGCCGGCCCGGGACGCTCTCGGCAACGGGGTGCTCGCCGACAGCGCCAGGCACGCCGGCCGGGTGATCGACAGCGGCCCATTCCGGCCCGGCTACACTGGGCCGAGAGTCAGCTGTGCTCGTCCGCGAGCCGGCCTCACGTTATAGCGGGCGTCTGCCGCGCCGTGGCCGTTGTCGGCCCGCCTCAGGTGCCCACCCGCGAACCTGCAGAAGTGGAAACCTGAACATGACCGACGCTGCTGTCAGCGAGAATCCGATCCTGGGCAATACCGACTCCACCGGTGAGCCGGCGCCGCTGGCCGCCCACGCCCCGGTCAAACCGGAAAGCCCGCTGTTCGCCGACTTCCCGATCCGGCCGGAGATCGTCGAGGCGTTGAAGTCGGTCGGCATCGAGCGCACCTTCGCCATCCAGGAACTGACCCTGCCGATCGCGCTTGCCGGGTCCGACCTGATCGGCCAGGCCCGGACCGGCACCGGGAAGACGCTGGGATTCGGGGTGCCGCTGCTGAACCGCCTGCAGCTGCCCAGCGAGCGCGGCGCCTCCCCACAGGCGCTGGTGATCGCGCCGACCCGCGAGCTTGCCGTCCAGGTGGCCGGTGACCTGGCGACCGCGGGCAAGCGGCTGGGCGCGAAGGTCGTCACCATCTACGGAGGCCGGGCGTACGAGCCGCAGGTGACCGCGCTGAAGGCCGGTTGTGACGTGGTGGTGGGTACCCCCGGCCGGTTGCTGGACCTGACTCAGCAGGGCCACCTGCGGCTCGGGTACGTGCGCTGCCTGGTGCTCGACGAGGCGGACGAGATGCTGGACCTCGGCTTCCTGCCGGACATCGAGAAGCTGCTGGCGCAACTGCCGGCCGGCCGGCAGAACATGCTGTTCTCGGCCACCATGCCGGGGCCGATCGTCTCGCTGGCCAGGCAGTTCCTCACCCAGCCCGTGCAGATCCGGGCCGAGAGCGATGCCGACGTCCCGGCCACCGAGCACGTCGACCAGTTCGCCTACCGCGCGCACTCGCTGGACAAGGGCGAGTTGCTGGCCAAGGTGCTGCAGGCCAACGGCCGCGGCCTGACCATGATCTTCACCCGCACCAAGCGCACCGCGCAGAAGGTGGCCGACGACTTGACCGAGCGCGGCTTCGCAGTCGCCGCGGTGCACGGCGACCTGGGCCAGGGCGCCCGGGAGCAGGCGCTGCGCGCGTTCCGCTCGGGCAAGGTGGACGTGCTGGTCGCCACCGACGTGGCGGCCCGCGGCCTGGACGTCGATGACGTCACGCACGTCATCAACTACCAGTGCCCGGAGGATGCGATGACCTACGTGCATCGCATCGGCCGGACCGCCCGGGCCGGCAAGTCGGGCACCTCGGTCACCCTGATCGACTGGGACGAGCTGCCCAAGTGGAAGCTGATCTGCGACAACCTGAACCTGCCGTTCCACGAGCCGGCCGAGACGTACTCGACCTCGCCGCACCTGTTCCTGGAGCTGGACATCCCGGCCGAGACCAAGAGCGTGCTGCCCCGAGCCGCCCGCACCCGGGCCGGCCTGGCTGCCGAGCAGATCGAGGACCTCGGTGGTCCGGACGCCAAGCGCAGCCGGCCCCGCAGCCGTCGGAGCGGACGCGATCGCTCGGACGGCGGCGCGGCAACGGAGACCAAGCCGGGTAACGAGGCACCCAAGCGCAGCCGGCAGCGGCGGCGTACCCGGGCGGGGATGCAGCTTCCGGCTGACTCCGGCGAGCAGGCCGGTCCGGGCTCGGCCGCTGCCGGTACGCCCGGGTCGGCTTCGGCCGGTGCTTCTGGTTCGGCCGATGCCTCCGGACCCGCCGGTTCGACCGGTTCGGCCGGCGGCAAGGCGGCCGGATCCTCGCGGAGCAGGCGGCGCTCCCGTGGCCCGGTGGCCGAGCGGTCCGCCGACGCCGAGCACGCCGAGGGCTGAGCCGGCATGACGGATCTGCCGGACGACGCGTCCGGCGAGCACCCCGCGCTGGTTGCCTACCGGCGGCGCACCAGCCGCGCCAGCCGGATCTACGCCGCGGTGCTGGGCGTACTGGTGCTGCTGGCCTTCATCGGGGTGCGGCTGGCCTATGCGCACGGCGAGCTGAACAAGGTGTCGTTCCGTACCGCACCGGCACCCGGCGCGGTGCCGAGCGGCCTGCCCGGCGCGGCGCTGCGACTGGCCTGGCACACCGATGACACGGCGGCCGGCGGCAGCCCGTACGACGACGGCGTGGTGGTCAGCTTCGCCGGGCATACCGTCAACGGCCGGGACGCGGTGACCGGTGCGGTGCGCTGGCATTACACCCGCAGCGACGAGACGCTGTGCTCGGTGCTGCAGCAGGACGGCAGCACCATCGCCATCTACCGACGCAAGGGCAATTGCGACGAGGTGACCGGCTTCGTCACCGCGACCGGCCAGCCCAAGTGGTACCGCACGCTTACCGACGACGGTGAGACCGCGGCCGCCAGCACCCCGAACGTGGTGCTCACCGCCAACCAGCACATCGTGCACGCCTTCGACAACGCCGGCGGGCTGGACCGGTGGGACTGGACGGTGCCGGCCAACTGCACGGTGCGGCATGCGCTGACCGGTTCGCTGGGTGTGCTGGTCTCGATGGACTGCGGCGGCAACCATCAGCTCGCCCTGCACGACCTGCTCTCCGACACCGTGAAGTGGACGGTCAACACCGGCGCGGCGGTGCTGCCGGTCGCCGCCGACGGGTTCGTCGGCGCACTGGATCCGGCCACCGGCGTGGTGTTCCGCTACACCCCCGACAAGGGCGCGGCGAGCCAGTCGGCGAGGCTGCCGGTCGCCGTCGCTTCCAGCTCGAACGGCAGTGCGCTGCCCACCGTGGCGGCTGGGGTCACGGCCACCGACGCGGCCGGGCAGCCGGTGCAGTTGGTGCTGTTGGCCGGGCTGCATGCCTTCTCCCAGGACGGGTCACTGCGCTGGTCGGGGTCCGCGACCGGGCCGGCGTGGCCGGTCGCGGGGGATGCCTACGTGATCAGCCAGCTCGGCCCGGACCGGGTGGTGCTGCGCCGCACGGAGGGCGGTCAGGTGCAGCTGCTGAGTGTGCTCAGTCCGGCCGCGGGCTCGGCCGGCGGCCGGGTCTTCCCGGTGGGCCGCGGCGTGCTGGTGGCCGGCGTCGGCACCGCCCTCTACCGGTGAGCGCTCCGATGCCGCAGCAGCTCCGGTTCGACCTGCCGTCCGGACCGATCGCCGCGCTGGACAACGGCGTCCGGGATGCACCGACGGTGCTGCTGGTGCCCGGTTACACCGGTTCGAAGGAGGATTTCCAGCCGCTGCTGCGCCCGCTGGCCGCGGCCGGACTGCGCGCGGTGGCGATCGACCAACGGGGCCAGTACCAGTCGGCGTGGGCCCGCACCGAAGCCGGCTACCGGGTCTCGGCGCTGGCCGCGGATCTACTCGCGCTGGCCGAGTCGCTGAGCGCCGAAGTCGGCTCGCTGCACCTGCTCGGCCATTCGTTCGGTGGCCTGGTGGCGCGGGATGCGGTCCTCAACCGGTCGGAACTGTTCACCGATCTGGTGCTGATGTCCTCCGGCCCGGCCGCCATCAGCGGCAACCGGCGGGTCCTGCTGGACAGCGGCGAACGGGTGCTCGCGGAGGGCGGCATGCACCGGCTGTGGGAGCACATCGAGGAACGGGCCCAGGCCGATCCCCGCTACCTGCGACCGGCACCGGCGCTGCGTGCCTTCCTGTACGAGCGGTTCCTGGCCACCGACCCGGTCGGTCTGCGGGTGATGGGCACCGCGCTGCGCGAGGAGGCCGACCGTACCGAGGAGCTGGCCGGAGTCGGCATGCGCATCCTGGTGCTGTACGGCGAGCAGGACGACGCCTGGCCACCGGACGTGCAGGCTGACATGGCCGGCCGGCTGGCGGCCCGGGCGGCGGTGATCTCCGGCGCGGCGCACTCCCCGGCGGTGGAGAACACCGCCGGTACCCTGTCGGCCCTGTTGGACTTTTGGCTTGGTTCATAAGGCAAATCTCCTTGCCGTCCTGAGGAGTCCGGGCCCGGTTCGCGGAGTCAGTGCGATCAGTCGGCCGGCCCGAGCCGACGGGGTGCGCCCGGCCGACGGCTCGTTCGAGGCCGGTGCGATCAGTCGGCTGCCCGAGCCCGGCCGACGGCCCGTTCGAGGAGTCGGTGCGATCAGTCGATCGGTTCGAGCATGCCCAAGCCGGCCCAGCTCGCCTTGGGCTGCGACGCGGCCTGACCGGCTGGGCACAGCCGCCTGAAGTCACACCAGCTGCAGGACGGACCGGGCACCGGCTCGAACACTTCCTCGGGATCGGCGCCGCCCTCGACCGTGTCCATCGCCGCGATGATGTCGGTGGCGGCTTGGTCCGCCCGATCCAGATGCTGGCGCAGCGTGCGATCGGTGTGCTCGAACGCGGCGACCTCACCGGTCGGCAGGTGATGCAGCTCGACCCGGCGACACCGTTGGTGCAACGTGCGCTCGGCGGCCACCGCATAGAGCGCCGATGCCAGCGAGCCTCGAGCGTCGTCGGTGTCGAGCCGGCTCCGTCCGGTCTTGTAATCGACGATGACCAGTTCCCCGTCGCGTTCGTCGATCCGGTCCACCCGCCCGGAAACCGAGAGCCGATTGGTGCGGGTTGCCACCGTCCGCTCCACACCGCGCGGCTCGACAGCCGGGTCGGTGCGTTCTGCCTCATCGCGAAGGTAATGCTGAACCCAGTTCGCGGCCTGCTCCCGCCACGCGTCGGCCTGCGCGGCGTCGGCGAAGCCGTCGGTCTGCCAGTTCCGGCGGACCAGGCTCGCTCCGGCGTCCGGCGTCCGTTGCCCGGCGGGCAGTTGCCACCAGCGGGCCAACGCCACATGCACGGCGGCGCCCAGCGTGTTGTGCGCCCAGGGTGGACCTTTGGCCGGTGCCGGCCGGGCCAGATAGCTGAACCAGTACCGGCGCGGGCAGTCGAAGCTGTTGAGCTTGGACGGGGTCGCCGCGAACAGCGGCCGGGGCAGATCCATCAGCTCCAGCTGCTGCGGATGCGACTCGGTCACCAGCTCGCTCCCCCGTCGCTGCCGCCGCCCCAGTCGCCACCGCCGCCGCCCCAGTCACCACCGCCGCCCCAGTCGCCGCCACCGCCGCCCCAGTCGCCGCCACCGGAGGCAACCGCGTCACGCCCGGCATCGAACCCACTGTCGTACCCGCTGGCATATCCGCCGCCGAAGCCGCCGCCGCCCCAACCCCAGCCGCCCCAGCCCCAACCCGGGCTGAGCACCTCGGCGATGAGCAACGTCTCCCAGAACGGGAAGCTGTACCACCCACCGGCATAACCGCCACCTCCGGCGAAGTAGTAGGGCGCACCCGGCGTGTAGCTGGGGTAACCCTGTACCGTCCGTCCGGCCGCGGTGAACTCCTGCGCCTCGCTCAGTTGCGGGGCCTGCGACTCGACGATCGGTGGCAGCTCCGGACCCGGATCCAGGCCGAGCGCCCGGCGCGCGGTCTGGGTCGCCTGCAGGCCTTCGAGCAGGCTGCGCCGGGCGCCGGCCACCTGGGCCAATCGGGTGGCACCGGCCAGCTGCGAGCCGCCCGAGGTCAACCGTTCGGAGGCGTCGGCCAGGGCTTGGCGCGCGACCGCGTTGTCCCCCGGCTGAAGCGAACTGACATCGGCGGCGAGTCGGTCGTAGAACGGTTGGACCGAGGCGCGTGCGTCGGCGACCGAGTTCCGGTCACGCCGGCGTCGCCACGCGACCGCGCCGCCGACTCCGAGCACACCGAGCACCCCCAGCACCGCCAAGGCGATCCAGCCGTTGTGACTGCTGCCGCCGCTGGAGCTGGTGCTGCCTGAGGAGTTGCGGGTGCCGCCGGAGCTACCCGAGCAGCTTCCGGCAGCCTGGACCAGCGAGGCGAAGTCCTTGATGGTGCTGGTGAGGTCGTTGTCTGACTTCAGTTGTGCCAGGTTGTCGGAAACCGCCTGGGCAGCCAGGCTGCCGGCCTGTCCGGTGCAGAGCACGTCCGAAGCTGCGTTGAAGTTGTGCCCGACGAAGACACCCACCGTGACCGGGCCACCGAGGGCTTGGCCGATCTGGCGAGCCAACTGACCGGCGTTACCGGCGTTGTCCGGCAGGACCGCGACCTTGATCCGCTCATTGAGCGCCGACTTCGCGGCATCCTGATCGAGCTTCGCGCCGGCGGTCTCGTCGACGTACAGGTTGGTGGAGCGCAACGCGTTGGTGGCGCTGCTGACGTCGGCACCGGCTGGCAGCGCGGTCAGCGCCAGCAGTCCCGCGAGAACCAGTAGGCAGGCCGTGAAGAGGCCGACTCGGCGGATCGAGGTCACGTCCTCATGCTAGATGGCCGGGCTGACGAAACCGGCCGTGTCAGATGGCGGAGCCCCGCCGAGATGCACTCGGCGGGGCCCGCAGCGGATGTCGTCGTCCGACGGCTACCAGTAGTGTCGACGACCACCCACACCCCGGCCGACCGCACCGGCGATGGCCAGGACCGCGCCGATCACCAGCAGGATGATGCCGAGCCACGTCAGGATCGCGATACCGGCTATGAGGCCGATGACGAGCAGGATGATTCCGAGGATGATCACTACTGCCTCCGTTGGAACGCAGGGATGTGCCTACGGCCAGAACGGCACCCGGGTGGATGCCGTGCCGGAGCGTAGCACCGCCACGTCGGGTGGCTGTTCACCCGGAATTACGGCACGTCGAGCGTTCGACTCAACGTGTTGCCGGCGAGTATACCGGTTCGACACCGTGCCCCTGGGCAAGGATCTGCTGCAAACACTGCCGATCCGTCGTCTCGGCGGCCAGCCGGACGCTCTTGTGGGTACCGTGGTAGTCCGATGATCCGGTCGTGAAAACCTCGAGTTCGGCTGCTAACTCGCGCAATCGAGCCCGATCTTCGGGTGTGTGATCGACATGATCGACCTCGATACCGGCCATGCCCAGCTCGACCAGTTCACGCAGCGCAACCTCGTCCAGGATCTTCTCCCGTCGGCGCGCCCACGGATGTGCGATGACGGCTACCCCACCCGCGGCCCGGATCAGGCCGATCATCGCCCGGACCTCCGAATCGGCCTTGGCCACGTAGTAGGGCGAGTCGCTGGACAGCAGGTCGGCGAAGGCGTCGTGCACGCTCGGCACCACCCCGGCTTCCACCAGTGCCTGACCGATGTGCGGCCGGCCGACCGCCCCGTCGCCGGCGATCGCCCGCACCTGCGCCCAGTCGATCGGGTATCCCGCTTCTATCAAATTGTTGA
>DASUAC010000223.1:0-5286 GCA_035763985.1 Jatrophihabitans sp.
GAACATCTTGGACCGGGTGCCGAGTTCGACGTGCGTCTCCAGGCCGAACACCGGACGGTAGGCGGCAACCGCGTCCTCATAGCTGAGCGTGCTCATCGGGTCGCTCCCAGGCTCGGCAGGTGCTGCAGGATCGGGCCGCTGGCTGCCAGGTAGGCCGCCTCGAAGGCGGCGGCCACCCGGTAACACCGGTCGTCGGCGAGCGCCGGAGCCATGATCTGCAGCCCCACCGGCAGCCCCTCGGACAAGCCGCACGGCACCGAGATCGCCGGCGTGCCGGCCAGCGACGCGGGCAGCGTGCACAGGTCGTTGACGTACATCGCCATCGGGTCGGCGCTGCGTTCGCCGATCTCGAAGGCGACGAACGGCGAGGTCGGCGAGACCAGCACGTCCGCCCGCTCGAACGCGGCGCGGAAGTCGTTCGCGATCAGCGTGCGTACCTTCTGCGCCTGGCCGTAGTAGGCGTCGTAGTAGCCGGAGGACAGCGCGTAGGTGCCGATCATGATGCGCCGCTTGACCTCCGCGCCGAAGCCCTGCTCGCGGGTCAGCGACATGACCTCCTCCAGCGACCGGCTGCCGTCGTCGCCGGCCCGCAGGCCGTAGCGCACCGAATCGAACCGGGCCAGGTTGGACGAGCACTCGCTGGGGGCGATCAGGTAGTAGGCGGCGAGCGCGTAGTCGAAGTGCGGGCAGGACAGCTCGACGATCTCCGCGCCGAGCTGCTGCAGCAGGCCGACCGCGTCCCGGAACCGGGCGAGCACGCCCTCCTGGTAACCGCCTCCGGTGCCGGTGAGTTCGGTGACGATGCCGATCCGCAGGCCGGCCAGGTCACCGGTGGCGCCCTGCCGGGTGGCCGCCACCACGTCCGGACCCGGCTCCGGGATGGACGTGGAGTCGGCCGGGTCGTGGCCGGCCAGCACCTGGTGCAGCAGCGCGGCGTCCAGCACCGTACGGCCGAACGGGCCGGCCTGGTCCAGCGAGGACGAGAACGCGATCAGGCCGTGCCGACTGACCGCGCCGTAGGTCGGCTTGTGACCGATGATGCCGGTCACCGCGGCCGGTTGCCGGATCGAGCCGCCGGTGTCGGTGCCGATCGACAACGGCGCCTGGTAGGCCGCCACCGCGGCGGACGAGCCGCCGGACGAGCCGCCCGGTACCCGGCCGAGGTCCCACGGGTTGCCGGTGACCTGGTAGGCCGAGTTCTCGGTGGAGGAGCCCATCGCGAACTCGTCCATGTTGGTCTTGCCGAGCATGACGATGCCGGCCTGCTTGATCCGGCGGGTGATCGTCGCGTCGTACGGCGGGATCCAGCCCTGCAGGATCTTCGAGCCGGACGTGGTCGGCAGGCCCTGGGTGACGACGACGTCCTTCATCGCCAGCGGCACGCCGGCCAGCGGGCCCAGCTGCTCGCCGGCCGACCGCTTGGCGTCGACCGCCGCGGCGGCTGCCAGCGCGCCGTCGGTGTCCACGTGCAGGAACGCCTTGAGGTCGGCGTCCGTCTCGGCGATCCGGTCCAGGTGGGCCTGGGCCACCTCGGTGGCGCTGGCCTGTCCGGTACGGACGGCCTCGGCCAGCTCGACGGCAGTCAGCTCGTGCAGGGCGGCCACTACTCCTCCTCGCCCAGGATTTGCGGAACCCGGAACCGGTGGTCCTCGACCGCAGGTGCGCAGGCCAGCACCGCCTCCCGGGGCAGGCTGGGGGTGACCTGGTCGGGCCGGAGCACGTTCTGCAGCGGCACGGCGTGCGAGGTGGGTTCGATGTCGGCGGCGGCCACCTCGCGGATCCGGGCGATCGAGCCCAGGATCACGTCGAGCTGGCCGGCGAACAGGTCGAGTTCGTCGTCGGTGACCGCCAGCCGGGCCAGCCGGGCCAGGTGCGCGACCTCGTCGCGGGTGACGGTGGGAGCATCTTCGGACACGAGTTCTGAGTCTAAGGCTTGGTCGTTCCGGTGCCCTGGCTGCCCGGCGCGCACCGCCCGGGACGCGCCGAGCCTCACTAGTTGTAACAAGCCGGATACCTGGGCTTGGCAGACTGGCAATCGTGTCCTTCCTGCTCCGGGTGGTACTGCCCGACCGGCCCGGCGCGCTCGGTGCGGTCGCGTCCGCGCTCGGTCACGCCGGGGCGGACATTCTCAGCGTGGACATCGTCGAACGGTCGGCCGGGCAGGCCACCGACGACCTGGTGGTGGAGTTGCCGCCGGACCGGCTGGCCGACTCGCTGGTCAGCGCGGCGGCCACCGTGCCGGGGGTGCGGGTGGAATCGATCCGGCCGTATGCCGGGGTGATCGATCCGTTCCGGGAGCTGGAGCTGCTGGAGAAGCTCGCGGTGAGCCGGGACGACGCGCCGAGCGTGCTGGCCGACGGCGTCTGCCGGCTGTTCCGGGCCGGCTGGGCGTTGGTCCTGCAGGCGCCGCAGAGCGAGGGGCTGCCCTCGGTGGTGTTGGCCCGCAGTGCCGCCGCGCCCGAGCTGACCACGCTGCCCTGCCCGTGGTGGCCGCCGACGCCGCCCCGCTCGCTCGCACCGGACAGCAGCTGGGCACCCGGTGACTGGACGAACCTGGACACCGAACTGGCCGTGGTGCCGCTGGCCGGCAACGGGCTGCTGGTCGGCCGGCCGGCGTTGCGCTGGCTGGCCAGCGAGATCATCCGGTTGTCCCACCTGGCCTCCATCGCCGCCACCGTGCTGGACGGCTAGCTGCGGCTCTACCAGGCGCTACTCCCCCACCTGGGCGACCTCCCGAGCGGCGTCCGGGCCGTCGGCGAGCAGGGTGCGGAAACCGGTCTCGTCCAGGATCGGCACCTTCAACTCGACCGCCTTGGCGTGCTTGCTCCCCGGTGAGTCCCCGACGACGACGAAGGACGTCTTCTTGGACACCGAACTGGCTGCCTTGCCACCCAGGCCGGCGATGGCGGCTGCGGCCTCGTCCCGGCTGAATCCCTCGAGCGAGCCGGTCACCACGATCGACAGGCCGGCCAGTGGCTTCGGTCCGGTGTCCGGCGCGCGCTCCTCGGCCATCCGGACGCCGGCCGCCCGCCACTTCTCCACGATGCTGCGATGCCAGTCGACGGTGAACCACTCCCGGACCGCCTCGGCGATGGTCTCACCGACGCCTTCCACCGCGGCCAGTTGCTCCACCGACGCCTCCGCGATCGCGTCGATCGAGCCGAACTCGCGGGCCAGGTCCTGGGCAGCTGTCGGGCCGACGTGCCGGATCGACAACGCCACCAGCACCCGCCACAGTGGCCGGTTCCTGGCGGCCGCCAGGTTGTCCAGCAGCTTGGTGGCGTTCGCGGCCAGCCCACCGCCCTTGAGGGTGAAGAACTCGCTGCGCGCCAGGTCGTCGGCGGTCAGTGAGAACAGGTCGCCCTCGTCGGTGACCAGCCCGGCCGTCAGCAGCGCCACTGCCGCGCTGGCACCGAGCACCTCGATGTCGAAGGCGCCCCGACCGGCCACGTGGTAGAGCCGCTCCCGCAACTGCGCCGGGCAGGACCGCGCGTTCGGGCAGCGGATGTCGGCGTCGCCCTCCTTCTCCGGCCTCAGCTCGGTGCCGCATTCCGGGCAGTGGGTCGGCATCACGAATTCCCGTTCGGTGCCGTCGCGCAGATCGACGACCGGGCCGAGGATCTCCGGGATCACGTCGCCCGCCTTGCGCAACACGACCGTGTCGCCGATCAACACCCCCTTGCGCACCACCTCGCTGGCATTGTGCAGCGTCGCCAGGCCCACCGTGGAACCGGCCACGAACACCGGCTCCATCACGCCGAACGGGGTGACCCGGCCGGTCCGGCCCACGTTGACCCGGATGTCCAGCAGCTTGGTGTTGACCTCCTCGGGTGGGTACTTGTACGCGATCGCCCACTTTGGCGCCCGGACGGTCGTACCTAGCTCCTGCTGCTGGGCCAGGGCGTTCACCTTCACCACCACGCCGTCGATCTCGTGCTCGACGTCATGCCGGTGCTCGCCGTAGTAGGCGATGTATTCCGACACCTCGGCCAGCGAACCGGCCACCGTGGCCCGCGCCGAGGTGGGCAGCCCCCACTGGCCGAACAGCGCGTACCAGTCGGACTGGGACTGCACCGCCGGGCCGCCGGTCACCGTGCCCACACCGTGCACCACCATCCGCAGGTTGCGGGACGCGGTGACCCGGGGATCCTTCTGCCGCAGCGAGCCGGAGGCGGTGTTGCGCGGGTTGGCATACGGTGCCTTGCCGTCGGCGACCAGCTTGGCGTTCAGCGCCGCGAACTCCTCGAGCGGGAAGTAGACCTCGCCGCGGACCTCCAGCAATTCCGGCACGTCCTTGCCGGTCAGCCGGTCCGGGATCACCGAGATGGTGCGTACGTTCGGGGTGACGTCCTCACCGGTCCGGCCGTCGCCGCGGGTGGCGCCCCGGACCAGCCGGCCGTTCCGGTACACCAGGCTGATCGCCAGCCCGTCCACCTTGAGCTCGCAGAGGAACTCCGGCTGCTCGATCTCGCGCTGCACCCGTTCGGCCCAGGCCTGCAACTCCTCGGCGGAGAAGGCGTTGTCGAGGGAGAGCATCGGCTCCTCGTGCTTCACCTCGTCGAACAGCGAGGAGACCGTGCCGGCCACCTTCTGGGTCGGTGAATCCGGCGTGCGCAGCTCGGTGTATTCCTCCTCCAGCGTCTCCAGTTCACGCATCAGCCGGTCGTATTCGGCATCGGACATGGTCGGCGCGTTGGCGACGTAGTACCGATAGGACGCGTCGTTGATCAGCTCGGCCAGTTCGGCGTGCCGCTGGCGCGCGGCCACCGAGGCCTCGGCCTGCTCGGTCGCCGGGACCAGTTGCTCGGAGACGGCGGCCTGCTGCTCGGCCGCCGTCGCTTCGGCTGGTTGCTCGGACTCGTTCACTTCGGGGCTGCTCACAAGCGCAAACTACCCCGGGCTGCCGACAGTTTCCGCAGGCCCGGTCCGGCCTACAGCGACTCCTCGGCTAGCGCCTTGGCGGTGTCGCGGAGCACCGCCAACGCCTCGCGCAGGTAGCTTCGGCTGGCTCCGGCCAGGCCGCAGGACGGCGTCACCACCACCCGCTCGGCAAGCAACCGCGGCCCGAAGCCGAGCTTGCCCCATATGTCGCGCACCGTCCTCCGGGCGTCGGCGAGGCTGATCGGCGCGTCGGCACCGGGCAGCACGCCGAGCCACACCGATCCGCCGGCGTCGACGAACTCGCCGAGCTCGTCCAGCTGATGGTCGGACACCAGGTGGGCATCGACGCTCACCGCGTCCGCGCCGGCCCCGCGGAGCAGCCGGTACGGCACCTCCGCGGCGCAG
>DASUAC010000224.1:0-5973 GCA_035763985.1 Jatrophihabitans sp.
ATGGCGCCCAGGCCGAACAGCAGCGCCACGATCAACTGGCCGAGGAACTTGGCCCGCGCCCGCAGGCCCAGGCTGCGCCGATGGCGCAGCTTGATGAAGTCGTCCAGGAAGCCGACGGCGCCCGAGCCGAGCATCAGGAACAGCAGCAGCAGGCCGGACGCGGTCGGCCCGGAGTCGTGCCGGACCGAGCCGATCAGGTGCGCCAGGACATAGCCGACGATGGTCGAGCCCATGATCACCACCCCGCCCATGGTCGGGGTGCCCCGCTTGACCAGGTGGCTCTTCGGCCCGTCGTCGCGGATCTCCTGGCCGAAGCCCTGCTTGCGGAAGTACCGCACCACCAGCGGCGTGCACAGGATCGAGGTGAGCAGCCCGAACAGCGCCGCGATCAGGATGGTCTTCATGGGGCGGCAACCTCAGCCGTGCCCCCGGCCGGTCGCGCCGCCAGTTCGGCGATCAGCGCCTGCGCCAGCAGTTCCAGCCCGGCCGCCCGGGAGCCCTTGACCAGCACCACATCCCCCGGCCGGACCACCGAGCACAGCAGCCGCTGCGCCGCCTGCCGATCCGGCACCCACTGCGCCTCGCCGGCCCAGGGACCCGCCAGCGCGGCGCCGTCCACGATCGGCCGGGCGGGCTCACCCACCGCGACCAGCAGGTCGACGTCCAGCCGGACCGCGAGCCGGCCGATCGTCTCGTGCGCAGCCGCCGACTCCGGCCCTAGCTCGGCCATCTGACCCAGCACCGCGACGGACCGCCGGCGGCCGGCGCCGGTGCCCTCGGCCAGGATCGCCAGGCTCCTCAGCGCCGCCCGCATCGACTCCGGATTGGCGTTGTAGGCATCGTTCAGCACGGTCACCCCGGCCACCTCGGTGGCCTCCATCCGCCAGCGCGACCGGGCGGTGGCCGCCGACAGCGCCTCGGCCACGTCCGGCAGCCGCATGCCGAGCTGCACCGCCACCGCGGCCGCGGCCAGCGCGTTGCTCACCTGGTGCTCACCCAGCAACCGCAGCGCGACCGGGGCCCGGCCGGCGGCGGTCACCAGCTCGAACCGGGCCCGTCCGGTGCCGTCGACCGTCACCCGTTCGGCGCGCACGTCGGCGTCCGGCCGCTCGCCGAAGGTCACCACCCGGGCGGCGGTCCGCGCCGCCATCGCCGAGACCCGCGGATCGTCGGCGTTGAGCACCGCCACCCCGTCCGGCGCCAGCGCCTCCACCAGCTCGCCCTTCGCCTGCGCGATGGCCTCCACCGAGCCGAACTCGCCCAGGTGCGCGCTGCCCACGTTCAGCACCGCGGCGACCGCCGGCGGCGCGATCCCGGTCAGCCAGCGGATGTGCCCGACGCCGCGGGCGGATGCCTCCAGCACCAGGTACTCGGTCTGCTCGCCGGCCAGCAACACCGTGTACGGAAAACCCAATTCGTTGTTGAACGACTCCGGCGGCGCCACCGTGGCGCCGTGCCGTTCGAGCAGCTGGGCGATCAGATCCTTGGTGGAGGTCTTGCCGGCCGAGCCGGTCAGCTCGATCACGGTGGCCGGCAACCGGCGCGCCGCCTCGGTGGCCAGCGCGGTGATCGCGGCGATCGGGTCGGCCACCACGATGCAGGGCAGCGGCAGCTCACGGCTGCCCAGCACCGCCACCGCGCCGGCGTCCAGCGCGGCTCGGGCGAAGTCGTGGCCGTCGGCGCGCTCACCCTTGATGGCCAGGAAAAGGTCGCCCGGCTGCACCTTGCGGCTGTCGAACTCCACTTTGCCCCGGAGGATCGACTCCGGGTCGAGACCGTGCGGCCGGCCGCCGGTCACCCGGGCTATCTCGGCCACCGTCATGGCGATCATCCGGCCGTCACGTCCGGCTCCGCGGCGGCGCCAGGCCCACTTGTACGACGGCCGCCCGTACGATCCGCGCCGGCGGTGGCGAAGCCGCTGGCGGACAGCGTCTCGCGCAGCACGGTGACATCATCGAAGGCCAGCATAGTGCCGGCCACTTCCTGCCCTGTTTCGTGGCCCTTGCCGGCGACCAGGACGGTATCCCCCGCTCCGGCAAGCGAAATCGCCAGCTCGATGGCCCGGCGGCGATCGCCCTCCTCGACGACCTCGGCGGCCTGGCCGGCCGGCACCGCGCGGGCGCCGGCCAGCATCGCGGCCCGGATCGTGGCCGGATCCTCGCTGCGCGGGTTGTCGTCGGTCACCACCAGCACGTCGGCCAGCTCCGCGCCCACCCGGCCCATCACCGGCCGCTTGGCCTGGTCCCGGTCCCCGCCACAACCGAGCACCAGGATCAGCCGGCCGGCGGTGAGCGGCCGCAGCGCCTGCAACGCCCCGGCCACCCCGGCCGGCTTGTGGCTGTAGTCCACCACCGCGAGGAACGGCTGATCGCCGTCCACCCGTTCCATCCGGCCGGGTACCTGCGCCTCGGCCAGGGCCGGTGCGACCGCGGCCAGATCCACCCCCAGCTGGGCGAGGACGGCGCAGGCGAGCACGGTGTTGGCCACGTTGTACGCCCCCGGCAGCCGGCAGCCGGCGGCGAAGCTCAGCCCGTCCGGCCCGCGGACCAGGAACCGGCTCGAACCGTCCGGCCGGGTCTCGATCCGCTCGGCCCGCCAGTCGGCCGTCGCGCCGGCGGCCGAGACGGTGACCGTGCCGTCCCGGACCAGCCGGCGGCCCCACTCGTCGTCCACCATGACCACCTCGCGGCGGGCCCGGCCGTCGAACAACAGCGCCTTGGCGGCGAAGTAATCGGCCATGTCGGCATGGAAATCCAGGTGGTCCTGGGACAGGTTGGTGAACGCGCCCACCTCGAACTCGGTGCCGTCCACCCGGCCCAGCCGGAGCGCGTGCGAGGACACCTCCATCGCGACCGCGCGCAGGCCACGCTCGGCCATCACGGCCAGCAGCGCCTGCAGCTGCGGCGCCTCGGGGGTGGTGAACGGCAGCTTGAGGTGCTGCTCGCCGAGGAACATCCCGACCGTGCCGATCACCCCGCCGGGCACCTCGGCCGCCCGCAGCCCGGCCCGGATCAGGAACGTGGTGGTGGTCTTGCCGCTGGTGCCGGTCACTCCGAGCACCGCCAGCTTCGCCGACGGGTGGCCGTACACCAGGGCCGAGGCCGGGCCGAGCGCCGCGCGCGGGTCGTCGACCACCAGGGCCGGCAGCCGGCCGGCGAGCTGCTGCGCACCCGCCGGGTCGGTGAGCACCGCGACGGCTCCGGCGGCGACGGCCGCGGGCAGGTACGCGATGCCGTGGCTGCCGCCGCGGGCGCTGGGCAATGCGGCGAACAGGTCGCCGGGCCGGACGTCGGCCGAGTCGCCGGTTATCCCGGACACGATCGCGCTGCTGGCAAGCTCGCTGCCGGCGACCGGCGCGGCGCCGATCAGCGCGGCCAGTTCGGCCAGCGGCCGGGGCGGCACTCGGCTCGGCCGGCCGCTCACGAGGGCCGATGACCGGCCGGCGGCCGGCGGGATGATCGAGGCGTCAGGCGCTGTGGCCGGCGGCACGGCCGCGGCCGGACCGTCGGGGGCGGACACCACGGTTGACCACGGTACCGATCCGCCTTGCCCGCCCTCGCGGCGCGCCGTCATGGCGCCGCGGCCCGCCGGCCGGTGGCACGGCCAGGACGATCCGAGAGGGACGGCGAGGCGGTCACGGCGGGATCAGGGCGTGTCGAGGATCAGCGGCACCAGGGTGGACTGCGAGCCGGACGGCGGGATCTTGGCCGCGGACAGCTCGTAGCTGGCGATGTGGTGGAACAGCGGCGCGGCGACGTCGCCGCCCTCCAACCCGTGCGCCGGGTTGTCGATCATGATCGAGACCACGAACCGGGGCGCGTCGGCCGGCGCCATCCCGGCGAAGGTGTCCCAGTAGACCGAGTCGGAGTACTTGCCGGTCTTCGGATCCGGTTGCTGCGCGGTACCGGTCTTGCCAGCCACCCGGTAGCCCGGCACGGCGGCCTTGACCCCGGTGCCGCCGGTCAGGGTGACCGACTCCAGCATGGTGCGCAGCTGCCGGGCGGTGCCGGGCGACATCACCGTGATGCCGGCCGGCTGGGCGGTCTGCCGTACCGAGCCGTCCGGCAAGGTGGTCGACTGCACGACGCGGGGCGGGATCCGCACCCCGTCGTTGGCCACGGTCTGATACATCGAGGCCAGTTGCAGCGAGGTCATCGCCACCCCCTGGCCGATCGGCAGGTTGGCGAACGTGGCATCCGACCAGCTGGCCAGCGGCGGCAGCAGCCCGGCGCTCTCCCCGGGCAGCTCGACGCCGGTCGGCTGGCCGAGCCCGAACCGGTGCAGGTAGTCGTTGAAGGTCTGCTTGCCCACCCGCTGGGCGATCTCCAGGGTGCCTACGTTGGAGGACTTGGCCAGTACGCCGGTGGCGGTGAACCGCTGCACCGGGTGCCACCAGGCGTCGTGCACGGTGATGCCGCCCTGGTCGATGGTGTCCGGCACCGGCAGCACCGTGGTCGGGGTGATCAGGTGCCGCTCCAGCGCGGCGGCCATGGTGACGATCTTGTTCGCCGACCCAGGCTCGAACACCTGCTGGATGTTCGGATCCATCGAGGTGTCGGCATTGATGGTGGACGGGTCCTGCGGGTCGAACGCGCCGGTCGCCGCCATCGCCAGCACCTGGCCGGTGCGCGAGTCCAGCACGGTCACCTGGCCGTCCCGGGCACCGGACTGCCGGACCGCGGCGTCCAGATAGCTCTGCACCTGGTACTGCAGGTCCTCGTCGATGGTCAGCCGGACGGTGCCGCCGTCCAGCGCCGCCTTGCGCTTGATCGGCCCGGCCGGGTTGACGTTGCCGAGCGCGTCCTTCTGGTAGCTCACCGAGCCGTCGGTGCCACGCAGCAGCGAGTCGTAGCTGTACTCGATGCCGGCCGCGCCCGCCCCGTCCGAACGGACCAGTCCGACCAGGTTGGAACCGGTGGTCTGGTCCGGGTACAGCCGCTGCAGGGTGGCCTGGCTGAACAAGCCGGCCAACGGCTTGCCGTGCAACTGCAGGTTCTCGATCTGCTTGGCCACCGCCGGCTGCACCGCGCTGCCCAGCAGCGCGTAGTGCGAGGTGCTGTCGAGCTGCCGCTCCACGTCGAACTGCGGCCGGTTGAGCAGCGGTGCCAGCATCGCCGAGTAGCTCATCCGGTCGTCCGGGGCGATCATCGTCGGGTCGGCCACGATGTCCTTGGCGTCGGCGGTGTAGGCCAGCGCGTTGCCGTTGCGGTCGATGATCGAGCCGCGGGCGGCGTGCAGCGTGACGAACTCCCGCTTCTCGTCGCTGGCGGCGACCGCGTAGCCCTTGGCGTCCATGCCCTGCAGCCAGAGCAGCCGGATCAGCACCACGGCCAGCAGCAGGCCGACGAAGAACACGCTGGTCCACAGCCGCCGGATGCCCTTGCCCAGCCGCAGCTGCCGCCTCGGCCGCGACCGGCGCGGCGGCCGGGGCTGGCGGGGTGGCCTGGTCTGCCCGGCCGGTCTGGTCTGCCCGGCCGGTCTGGTCTGCGCGGCCGACTGCCGACCGGACGGTCTGGTCTGCCCGGCCGGCCTGGTCTGCCCGGCCGACTGCCGACCGGACGCGGGCCGCGACGGGTTCCCGGCGGCCGGCCGAGTGCCACGAGCGGGACGGCCGGCAGCTCCGGGACGAGGCGTCCCGTCCGTACCCCGGACGTCCTCGAGCCGGTACGCCGGATGCTGCCGAGCCGGATGGCCCGGCCGCGGTGCAGGCTGCTGCGGCACCGATCGCCGCGGCGCCGGCTGTTGCGGCACCGTGCGCCGCTGTCCCGGCTGTTGCGGCACCGTGCGCCGCGGTGCCGCGGGCCGGGCCGCGGCCTGATCCGGCGCAGGCCGGCGCGGCGCGGCCGGCCGGGACGCGGCTTGCCGGGGGGTCGCTTGGCGGGGCGCGGCTTGCCCGGGCGCGGCTTGCCGGGGCGCGGCTTGCTCGGGCGTGGCTTGCCGCGGCTCCCGCCGGCCGGCCTGCCGCGGCTCCCG
>DASUAC010000225.1:0-6135 GCA_035763985.1 Jatrophihabitans sp.
GGCGGTCAGCGAGTCGCCGGACGCGGCCGCGCCGGACTTCTTCGCCGCCGACCGCTTGGGCGCCGCCTTCTTCGCGCCGCCGCCACCGCCGCCGCCCGCGCCGAAACCGGCGGGCAGCGACACCTCGAGGCGCTTGCCGCCGACCTCGACGACGATCGTCTCGCGGGGCTGCTCGTCCTGCTCGGCACCTGCGCCGCCGGCGAAGGGCTCGATCTGGTTGTCGAACTCGGTCTCGATCCAGCGGGTGAAGATGCTGAACGGCTCGCCGTCGGCCGGTGCGAACGCCGGATCCCGTACCACCGCGCGGTGGAACGGCAGCACGGTGGCCATGCCCTCCAGCACGTACTCGTCCAGCGCCCGCCGGGCCCGCGCGAGCGCCTCGTCCCGGCTCTCGCCCCAGACGATCAGCTTGGCCAGCATCGAGTCGAACGCGCCGCCGACGGTCGAACCGGCCTCGATCCCGGAATCCACCCGGACGCCCGGACCGGCCGGCTCCCGGTAGTCGGTCACCCGGCCCGGCGCCGGCAGGAAGTTGCGGCCGGCGTCCTCGCCGTTGATCCGGAACTCGATGGCGTGCCCGCGCGGCGTCGGGTCCTCGGTGATCCGCAGCGCCTCGCCGTCGGCGATCCGGAACTGCTCGCGGACCAGATCCAGCCCGGTGGTCTCCTCGCTGACCGGGTGCTCCACCTGCAGCCGGGTGTTCACCTCGAGGAAGCTGATCACCCCGTCGGCGCCGACCAGGTACTCCACCGTGCCGGCGCCGTGATAGTTCGCCTCGCGGCAGATCGCCTTGGCCGAGGAGTGGATGCGTTCGCGCTGCTCGTCGGTGAGGAACGGCGCGGGCGCCTCCTCGACCAGCTTCTGGTTGCGCCGCTGCAGCGAGCAGTCCCGGGTGCCCACCACCACCACGTTGCCGTGGGTGTCGGCCAGCACCTGCGCCTCGACGTGCCGGGACCGGTCCAGGTAGCGCTCCACGAAGCACTCGCCGCGGCCGAACGCGCTCACCGCCTCCCGGACCGCGCTGTCGTACAGCTCCGGGATCTCCTCCATCGTGCGGGCGATCTTCAGCCCCCGGCCGCCGCCGCCGAAGGCGGCCTTGATCGCGATCGGCAGGCCGTGCTCGCGGGCGAAGGCGAGCACCTCCTCCGGGCCGGAGACCGGTTCCTTGGTGCCCGGCACCAGCGGCGCGCCGGCAGCCAGCGCGATGTGCCGGGCGGTGACCTTGTCGCCGAGGTCGCGGATGGATTGCGGCGACGGGCCGATCCAGGTCAACCCGGCGTCCAGCACAGCCTGGGCGAAGTCGGCGTTCTCCGACAGGAAGCCGTAACCGGGATGCACCGCGTCGGCGCCGGACTTGACGGCGGCCTCGATCACCTTCTCGATCACCAGGTACGACTCGCCGGGCGTGCTGCCGCCCAGCGCGAAGGCCTCGTCGGCCATCCGGACGTGCAGCGCGTCGGCGTCCGGCTCGGCGTAGATCGCCACCGAGGCCAGCCCGGCATCCCGGGCCGCCCGGATCACCCGGACCGCGATCTCACCCCGGTTGGCGATGAGCACCTTCTGCATCTGGCCTCCACCCCTCAGCCGCATCACGTCTCAGCCGGCCGGCCTGCCGGCGAGCCGAATCCCGGCATTCGCTGCTGCGAAGGTTACCGACCGGCCGAGTCTCCCGGCTCGAGGCCCGCTCACGCGAGGAGCTGAGGCACCCCTCAGGCCACGATCGCCTGGTGGATCAGCTGGCGGAGCAGCGGCCGGATCGGCAGCGCCGAGGACGGCATCAGCTGGGTGTAGAACTCGTACGTCAGGTCCAGCGCCGGGTCGACGACGAACACGGTGCTGGCGAAACCACCCCAGCCGTAGTCGCCCACGCTGCCGGCCATGCCGCTGGCGGCCACGTCCAGCATGGGGGCCAGCGACAGCCCGAAGCCCATGCCCTGCATCGGGAACTCGGCATAGACCGGCCGGCCGACGCTGGCCAGGTCACCGCCGCCGGGCAGTTGGTTGGCATGCATCAGCCGGGCGGTGGCCGGTGCCAGCAGCCGTACCCCGTCCAGCTCGCCGTCGCGGAGCAGCAGCTGGCTGAACCGGCGGAAGTCGTGTGCGGTGCTGACCAGGCCGGCGCCGCCGGACAGCCAGCGGTCGGTGAGGATCGCCTCGCCGATGCCGGTGGCCGGGGTGAAGCCGGCCGGCGTGGCCAGGTACAGCTCGGCCAGCCGGTCACGCTTGCCCTCCGGCACCCGGAAGGCGGTGTCGGCCATCCCGAGCGGACCGAGAATGTGCTTGTCGAAGAAGGCATCCAGCGGGCTGCCGGAGACCACCTCGATCAGCCGGCCGAGCACGTCGCTGGCTATCGAGTACTGCCACTGGGTGCCGGGTTCGAACACCAGCGGCATGCTGCCCCACTGCTCGGACATCTCGGCGAGCGTGCCGAGCTTGCTGGTGAACTCGTCCAGGCCGGCGTTGCGGTACATCATCGCGACCGGGTTGGCGCGCAGGAAGGCGTAGGCGAAGCCGGCGGTGTGGGTGAGCAGGTGCCGTACCCGGATCGGTTCGGTGGCGGGCACCGTGTCCGGGACCAGGTCGGAGCCGCCGACGTAGATGCGGGGGTTGGCGTACTCCGGCAACCAGCGGCTGATCGGGTCGGTCAGCAGCAGCTCGCCCTGCTCCACCAGCAGCATCGCGGCCAGCGCGGTGCCCGGCTTGGTCATCGAGAAGATTCGGTAGATGGTGTCCGGTTCGATCGGCAGGTGCCGGGCGACGTCCCGTTCGCCGCGGCAGCTGGCGTGCACCACCTTGCCGTGCCGGCTGATCACCACCTGCCAGCCGGGCAGCTGGCCGTCGTCGATGAAGCGGGCCAGCCGGCGATCCAGCCGGGCCAACCGGTCCGGGTCGAAGCCGGCTGCGGCCGGGTCGATCTCACGCTCGATGGTGCTCATGGCAGCCAGTCTTGCCGCCGCGACCGCCGGTGATCAACTCCGGGCCGGCAGCTAGAGCGGCCAGGGCAACTAGGGCAGCTCGCCCAGCCGGTCCCGGCACTGTGCCGCGACCTCGTTGACCTCGGCCAGGGTGCGCGCCAGATCCTGCTGCCGGGCGCGCAGGTCCGCGGCGATCTCGCCCAGCCGGTCGAGCAGGATCTCCAGCTGCTTGCGTTCGGAGCTGGCCGCCCCGTCGTACATGCCGACGATCTCCCGGATCTCGGCCAGCGACATGCCGAATCGCTTGCCGCGCAGGATCAGCCGCAGCCGGGCCCGGTCCCGGTGGTCGTACACCCGGCTGCTGCCCGCCCGGGCCGGCGCGATCAGCCCCTCGGCCTCGTAGAAGCGGAGGGTCCGGGTGGTGACGCCGAGCTCCTCGGCCAGCTCACCGACCGTCCAGGTCTTGGCTTCCATCGGTGCCGGCATGCGAGCTATAGTAGCTCTGACGTTGACGTAAACGTCAAGTTGCCGTAACCAGTCCGCCCCGGTAGGAGCCCGCCATGACGTTCGAGTTGTCCGCCGACCACGAGCAGTTCCGCAAGGTGGTCCGGGAGTTCGCCGCGTCCGAGGTCGCTCCGCACGTGGCGGCGTGGGACCGCGAGCACTACTTCCCGACCGAGCTGGTCACCAAGATGGGCGACCTCGGGCTGTTCGGCCTGGTGGTGCCGGAGGAGTACGGCGGCAGCGGGGCCGATTTCACCTCGCTGTGCGTGGCCATCGAGGAACTCGGCCGGGTGGACCAGTCGATCGGCATCACCCTGTCGGCCGGGGTGGGGCTCGGCATCAACCCGATCCTGACGTACGGCTCGGCCGAGCAGAAGCAGCAGTGGCTGCCGGACCTGGTGGCCGGCCGGGCGCTGGCCGGGTTCGGGCTCACCGAGCCGGAGGCGGGCTCGGACGCCGGCGCCACCCGTACCCGGGCCGAACTGGCCGACGGGCACTGGGTGATCAACGGCGCGAAGGCGTTCATCACCAACTCCGGCAGCAGCATCACCTCCTGCGTGACGGTGACCGCACGGACCGGCAGCCGGGACGGCAAGCCGGAGATCTCGGCGATCATCGTGCCGTCCGGCACCCCGGGCTTCGAGGTGCAGCCGGCCTACGACAAGCTCGGCTGGCGGATCTCCGACACCCACGGCCTGGTCTTCGACGACTGCCGGGTGCCCGAGGCGAACCTGCTCGGGGCGCGGGGCAGCGGCTTCAAGCAGTTCCTGGCCATCCTGGACGACGGCCGGATCGCCATCTCGGCGCTGGCGGTCGGGCTCGCGCAGGCCTGCCTGGACGAGTCGAACCGCTACGCCAAGCAGCGGATGTCGTTCGGCAAGCCGATCGGCGCCCGGCAGGCGGTGGCCTTCGCGATCAGCGACCTGGCGGTGGCGGTCGAGGCGGCCCGGCTGCTGACCTACAAGGCAGCCTGGCTGAAGGACGCCGGCCGGCCGGCCGGTCAGGTGAAGCAGGCCGCCGCGATCGCCAAGCTGTACGCCACCGAGGCGGCGGTGGCCGCCACCCGGACCGCCACCCAGGTGTTCGGCGGGTACGGGTTCATGGAGGAGTACCCGGTGGCCCGGTTCTACCGGGACGCCAAGATCCTGGAGATCGGCGAGGGCACCTCGGAGGTGCAGCGCCTGGTGATCGCCCGAGCGCTGGGCTTGCCGGTGGAATAGTGCCTGCCGGTCGAGTGAGGCCGTGTCTCGGTGTCGCCGGCCATCCCGGCGATCTTCATACGATAGGCACGCCATGACGGCCGGTTCGTATGAAGATCGCGGGACTGCGAGGAGCGGAGTATCACGTGAGCGATGCTGAGAAGGTGCGGGCGGCGCGCGAGGCCACCCTGGCGCCGTCCACCAAGGCGGCCGAGAAGCTGGCCGGCCAGCACAAGCTCTACGTCCGGGACCGGATCGCGCTGCTCTGCGACGAGGGATCCTTCGTCGAGGACTCCCAGTTGGCCAACGCGCTCAGCCCTGACCTGCCCGCGGACGGGGTGGTGACCGGGCAGGGCCTGGTGGACGGCCGTCCGGTGCTGGTGGTGGCGAATGACCCGACGGTCAAGGCAGGTTCCTGGGGTGCCCGGACGGTCGAGAAGATCATCCGGATCACCGAGCGGGCGCTCACCGAGGAACTGCCGATCTTCTGGCTGATCGACTCGGCCGGTGCCCGGATCACCGATCAGGTGGCGCTGTTCCCGGGCCGGCGCGGGGCCGGGCGGATCTTCCACAACCAGGTCGCGCTGTCGGGCAAGGTGCCCCAGATCTGCTGCCTGTTCGGGCCGTCCGCGGCCGGCGGGGCGTACATCCCGGCGTTCTGCGACATCGTGATCATGGTGGAGGCCAACGCCTCGATGTACCTCGGCTCGCCACGGATGGCCGAGATGGTGGTGGGCGAGAAGGTCAGCCTGCTCCAGATGGGTGGCGCCCGGATGCACGCCACGGTGTCCGGCTGCGGCGACAACCTGGCGCACGACGACGCCGACGCGATCGAGCAGGCGAAGCTGTTCTTCTCGTATTTGCCGGGCAATTGGCGATCGGCGCCGCCGAGCTACGCCGCCGAGCCGCCGCTGGTGGACCTGGCCGACGACGTGGTGCCGGCCGCGGAGTCGATGCCGTTCGACATGCACGACGTGATCGACGGCCTGGTCGACGACGACTCGTTCTTCGAGGTCAAGCCGGAGTTCGCGGCCGAGGTGATCACCGGCCTGGGCCGGCTGGACGGCCGGCCGGTCGGCGTCGTGGCGAACAACTCGATGGTGCGCGGCGGGGTGTTGTTCGTCGACTCGGCGGACAAGGCGGCCCGGTTCATCTGGCTGTGCGACGCGTTCAACGTGCCGCTGCTCTACCTGGCCGACGTGCCCGGCTTCATGATCGGCTCGGACGTGGAACGGCAGGGCATCATCCGGCACGGCGCCAAGATGATCACCGCGGTGTCCGAGGCGAACGTGCCGCAGCTGTCGGTGCTGGTGCGCAAGGCCTACGGCGCCGGGCTGTACGCGATGGACGGCCCGGGTTTCATGCCGGACGCCTGCATCGCGCTGCCGACCGCCCGGGTGGCCGTGATGGGCCCGGAGGCCGCGGTCAACGCGGTGTACGCCAACAAGATCGCGGCCATCGCCGACGAGGCCGAGCGGGCCGCGTTCGTCGAGGCCAAGCGCGCCGAGTACGAGCAG
>DASUAC010000226.1:0-2372 GCA_035763985.1 Jatrophihabitans sp.
TCGGATCGGGGCTCGGCATCCGTAACCGGCACAACCTCGCGCTGATCGTGGAGCAGGCCGGGGTTCCGGTGATCCTGGACGCCGGCATCGGCTGCGCCACCGACGCGGTGCAGGCGATGGAACTCGGCTGTGATGCGGTTCTGGTGGCCTCGGCGGTCACCCGGGCGGCCGACCCGGTACGGATGGCGCGCGCCATGCGGCTCGCCGTCGAGGCCGGCTGGCTGGGCCGGGGCGCCGGGCGGATCACCCGCCGCTGGTGGGCCGAGGCGTCCTCGCCGTACGACGGCATGCTGGACGGGATGATCTGAGTCGCAAGCCGGTCAGCTCCGCCGGCCGGCGCAAGCCGGTCAGCTCCGCCGGCCACTTCGGGCGGTCATCCGCAGCGAGCGGCTGTACTGGCCCAGCAGGCTCTGTTCGGTCTCTGACTCCGGACCGAACAGCGTGCCCGGCCGCACCAGGAAGACCCGCTCGATGGCCAATGCGGTGCTGATCGAGCAGCTGCGCCGGCGGCCGGTGAGCAGGTGGTTCACCGTGGAGTGGCCGAGGCCGGCCCGGCGGGCGACCTCCCGCTCGGAGATCTCCGCCTCCTCGATCAGGTCGACCAGGGCGTCCCGGCTACGCAGCCGCATCGCTGTGCTCGCCGAGTCCGGGCCGATGCCGCGCCGCCGCGGTCGGCCGAGCCGCGGCCGGCCGAGCCAGGCCGGCGATCCGAGCCAGGCCGGTGGTCCGAGCCGGGAGGGTGCGCCGAGCCCGGCCGGTGGTCGCGGAGCGCTCTGTGTGCAGGCATGCGCATGCCACAATGTCAGCTGTCACTCGTCCGCTCTTTTCTGCAGGTCCAGGGTGGGGGTGCCATGCCCGCCGAGGGCCGCTATCCCTCGGCGGGGCCGATGTCTAACACTATCGCATAGTCGCATGCGACGTGCGATAGTAGATTGGCCCGAGTCGCGGCCGTGGGGCCCGGCTCACCGCATGCGGCATTGCCGTCCGATCGAGAGGCTCGAAGCGAAGTGTCCACGCTGTCGGACTACCTGAACGCGCACCTGCCGTCGCACTGGCAGAAGCCGCAGGTGGTCGAGGCGTTACGAGGCGTGGTGGACCGGGCGACGGTGTATCGCTACCTGTCCGGCCGGCATCCCCGCACGCCCAGCGACGCGGTGCTGCGAGCGTTCGCCTCGGTGCTGCCCGGCACCAGCCTGCTCGATCTGCGGGCGGCTGCCCGGCTGGGCACCGGCGAGGAGGAGGAATGGATCCCGCCGAGGGAGGCCAACCGGCTCAACCCGGGCCAGCGCCGAGCGCTGGAGGCCTTCATCCGCGCCACCGTGAACGAGCAGTACGAGCCGGAGGACGAGCCGGCCATCGAGCAGCCGCCGGTCGCCGAGCCGGTCCGGCTCAGCGCTGCCGCCCGGGCCGACGTGCAGACCTACATCGCCGAGCTTCACGCCTCCGGGCTGTCCGACCTGGCCTCCCGGGTGGCGGCCACCCTGGCGATCAACTCCGCCTCGGACACCGCCAACAAGTCGTCCAGCGACTGACCGTCCCGCGGCTTGGCCGCCACCGCCACCTGAGCCGGAATGCCCTGCCGGTGCAGCACGGACCGTAGCCGGACGGCCAGCGCCTCGGCGTTCGGCGCCGGGCATTCGGTCAGCAGCACCGCCAGGCCCGAGTCGCCGGCCATGCCGATCGCGTCGCAGCCGGCCTGCACCCGGGCCAGATAGCTCACCGCGGCCGGGTCGGCGGTGTCCACCCGCATCACCGCCCCCACCGAGCAGGCGGCGATCACCTCGCGGGCGATCAGCAGCCACGCGTCGGAGTTCATCGGCCGGGCGGCCGGGTCCTCGACGGCGTGCAGGTCGGTACGTACCGCGTGCCGCTGCAGCGCGATGGTCGCAGGCAAGGACAGCCAGGCGAAGGCCGGCCAGGGGGAGTGCAGTACGGCGATCGCGGCGATCGCGATGCTGATCGTGGCGACCTCGATGCGGTGCGTCGTCGGCTTCAGGAACGCGATCGCCTCGGCCCGCTGGCCGACCGCGAGCATCGCCAGCACCACGCCGGTCAGGCTGAGCGCCAGGTACGCCAGCGCGCCGGTCGGCACCGCCACCGGCAGCGAGAACCGGGTGCAGCAATGCGCCGCGGCGGCTGCGACCAGGGTGGCGGCGGTGCTGTAGACGTAGCGGTACGCCGGTGCCTGACCGATCACGTTGCGCGCCGGCCACTCGGCGATCGCGGCGACGATGATGACGCAGGCGGCCAGCTTGACCGGCAGCACGATCGCGGCGCAGAACGACCAGCTGCTGAGCATGTTCTGGTACTCGGCGGGCTCGGTGCACTTGTGGATCGCCCGGTGCGCGCGCTCCCAGCGGAAGCTCAGTGCC
>DASUAC010000227.1:0-4902 GCA_035763985.1 Jatrophihabitans sp.
GGCGTTCGCCCGGGCCGCCGCCGCGATCGACCGCGCCGCGGCGGCCGAGGTGCCGGCCTCGGTGCGGCAGTTGCTGCCCGAACTGCTGAGCCACTGGGACGGCCGGGATCCCGGCCTGGACACCGGCTGGCTGGCGGAGCCGGTGGCCGGCCTGCCCCTCCCGGACCGGCCGGCCGGCCGGCTGGCGCTGCTGACCGCGTTCGCCTCCTACCGGATCTCCGGACAGCAGGTTGCCGACTTCCGGCTTGCCCGGCCGGCCGACTCGGCCCTGCTGAGTTTGGTCAGCTGGGCGGCGATGGCTGCCGCACAACGGATAGTGAGCTGGATTCCGGTTGGTTCTTCGGACCATCGGAGCAATGCATGAGAAGGCCACGGCCTGGTGCCCCTGCATCCTTTGGTGTGTCCTAAGGGCGGCTTCGACAGCCGCATCGCGCGCAGCGCGTCCGCCCCCCATCACGTCGCGTACTCCCACTGCCGAATGCGGCATCTGCGAAGGGTCTCTTGATGTCAATACCTCGATCACGGCTGCGGAAACTGATGCCCGCCCTGAGCGCCGTCATCGTGCTCGGTTCGCTGTTCCTGGTCGCCCAGACCAGGGTGGCCAGCTATGGAGCGGCCGCCACAGCCTCCCAGTACCGGTTCACCGAGATGCCGATCGCGTTGCCGCCGCACTACAACGACCAGCACATGAACACGATCCGGCCGGTCAACCGGGCCTACCAGAAGATCGCGGCCTGGATCTCCTCGGTCGGCGCGAGCATCGCGATGAACGACCTGGTCGGCCATGGCCGGGCGGATGGCATGTGCATCGTCGACACCCGGACCAACGAGGTGATCGTCACCTACACGCCGACCGCGCCGGCCGCCGACCGGTTCACCCCGTTCGTGCTGGACGCCGCGCCGCTGCCGATCGACGAGGCGATGGCACCGACCAACTGCAACCCCGGCGACTACAACGGCGACGGGCGGATGGATCTGCTGGTCAGCTACTGGGGCCGTACCCCCGTGCTGTTCCTGGCCAAGTCCGACGCCGGCAGCCTGTCCGCCGCCGCGTACCAGCCGCAGGAGCTGGTACCGGAGATCTCCGTCGACGGCAAGTACCACGGGCCGCGCTGGAACACCGACGCCGTCTACGTCGGCGACCTGGACGGCGACGGCCATCCGGATCTGGTGGTGGGCAACTACTTCCCCGACTCCGACGTGCTGGACCCGAACGGGCTGGCCAACGTGGTGATGAACACCTCGCTGTCCACCGCCAAGAACGGCGGTGGCGACCACGTGCTGCGCTGGTTCGGCGGGACGACCGGCAGCCGACCGGCCGCGGTGTACGTGGAGCAGCAGGCCGCCATGCCGTACCACTCCTCGACCGGCTGGACGCTGGCGTTCGCCGGCGCCGACCTGACCGGCAGCGGATTGCCCGATCTCTACATAGCAAACGACTTCGGTCACGATCACCTGCTGTACAACACCTCCACTCCCGGGCACATCACCTTCTCCGAGGCGAAGGGCCATCGCGGCCCGGCCACCCCGAAGTCGTTCGCCCTCGGCAACGACTCCTTCAAGGGAATGGGTGCCGACTTCGGCGACCTGAACCGCAACGGCTCGTTCGACCTCGCGGTCAGCAACATCACCACCAAGTGGGGCCTGCAGGAGAGCAACTTCCTCTTCATCAACCAGGCGAAGGACGAAGCGGCGATGAAGTCCGACCTGCAGCGTGGCGTCGCCCCGTTCAGCCAGCAGGCACAGCAGTACGGGGTGGCCTGGACCGGCTGGGCCTGGGACGTCAAGATGGCCGACTTCCGCAACGACGGCAACCTGGCGCTGGTTCAGACCGACGGCTTCGTCAAGGGCGACGTCGACCGCTGGAACTGGCTGCAGGAGATGGCCATGACCAACGACGACCTGCTCAGCAACCCGGCGATGTGGCCCAACGTCCGGCCCGGCGACGACATCGCCGGCCGGCAGAACATGGCCTTCTACGCAATGGCATCCGACGGCAAGTACGTCAATATCAGCTCCCAGACCGGGACCGCGGTGTCCGGCCCGACCCGGGCAATCGCCACCGGTGACACCACCGGCACCGGCACCCTCGACTTCGCCGTCGCGCGGCAGTGGGGGCCGCCGGTGTTCTTCGCCAACAACTCCCCGAACCGCGGCAACGCCCTCGAACTGCATCTGTACCGGCCGGCGGTCGACGGCACGGCCGGTGGGCCGTCCGGCCTCGGCAGCCCGGCCTACGGCGCCGACGCCACCGTCACCCTGCCGGACGGCAGCCGCCAGATCGCCGAACTGGACGGCGGCAGCGGGCACGGCGGATATCGAAGCTTCGACGTTCATTTCGGCCTCGGCAACCAGACCGGCCCGGTCTCCGTGACCCTGCGCTGGCGTGACGCTGGTGGCGCTCGCCATCAGCAGGTGCTCCGGCTGCAACCCGGCGTGCACGACCTGCTGGTCGGCGCCACCGCACAGGAAGTGACCCACTGATGACCATCACCGTTTCGCATTCCGCCTCGAGCACCGGATCGGCACCGGCCAGTCCGCTCGTCGGGGCCCCGGCCAAGCCGGTCAAGCAACCGGACGTCCGCTACATCGCGCTGCGCAACTTCGCGATCTCCATCTCCGTCTTCAACATCTTCGGCTACACCCTGCTCGGCTTCGAGCAGCCGTGGCTGTGGGCGTTGCTGGCGGTGCTGGTCGGCTACACCACCGAGATCGTCTTCGAACTGATCAGCTCCTGGACCCATCAGCACCGGCCGCGCTTCCTGGGCCGGGGTGCGCGCGGGGTGTACGAGGCGCTGCTGCCGTCGCACATCACCGCGCTGGCGGTGAACATGCTGCTGTACTGCAACAACCAGTTCTGGCCGGTCGCGTTCGGGGTGGTGGTCGGGGTGGCCGCCAAGCACGTGCTGCAGGCGCCGATCAACGGCCGGATGCGGCACTACATGAACCCGTCCAACTTCGGCATCACCGCGGTGCTGCTGTGCTTCAGCGGCTGGTGCAGCATCGCGCCGCCGTACCAGTTCACCGAGAACGCCAACACCTACTTCCGGGTGATGATCCCGCTGGTGATCGCCACCGCCGGCACCGTGATCAACGCGATGCTGACCCGCAAGGTGCCGCTGCTGGTCGGCTGGATGGGCGGATTCTTCATCCAGGCCTTCGTCCGGCACTGGCTCTGGGACGTGGCGCTGTTCTCCGCGCTCGGGGTGATGACCGGCGTCGCGTTCGTGCTGTTCACCAACTACATGATCAGCGATCCCGGCACCACTCCGTTCAAGGCCCGCAACCAGTTCATGTTCGGTTCCTCGGTTGCCTTCGTCTACGCGGTGCTGATGGTGGCCAACGTGGTGTACACGCTGTTCTTCGCCGTCTGCGTGGTCTGCCTGCTGCGCGGGCTGGGCTGGTGGGCAGTGCACTTCATCGGCAAGTACCGGCGGCGTCGGGCCGCCGTGGGCGAGGTCGAGCACACAGTCGGATCCGAGCGCGGGCAGGTCGTGTCGGCATGAGCAACCAGACGATCGCGGTGGTGGGGATCTCCTGCCGTTATCCCGACACGGAATCACCCGCACAGCTATGGGAGAACGTGCTGGCCGGTCGACGGGCCTTCCGCAGGCTGCCGCCGGAACGGCTGCCGCTGGACGGCTACTACTCGCCGGATCCGACCGCGCCGGACCGGTTCTACTCCACGATGGCCGCGGTCATCGAGGGATTCGAGTTCGACCGGGTGAAGTACCGGATCGCCGGCAGCACCTACCGGGCCACCGACCTGACGCACTGGCTGGCGCTGGACACCGCGGCCCGGGCGCTGGCCGACGCCGGTTTCCCGGACGGCAACGGGCTGCCCAAGCGCACCACCGGCGTCATCATCGGCAACAGCCTGACCGGCGAGTTCAGCCGGGCCAACATCATGCGGCTGCGCTGGCCGTACGTGCGGCAGGCCGTCGGCAGCGCGCTGCGCGACCGGGGCTGGGACGATGCCGCACTGACCGAGTTCCTGACCGAACTGGAGGCGCGGTACAAGGCACCGTTCCCCGGCATCGACGAGGACAGCCTGGCCGGCGGGCTCTCCAACACCATCGCCGGCCGGATCTGCAACCACTTCGACCTGGCCGGCGGCGGCTACACGGTGGACGGCGCCTGCTCGTCCTCGCTGCTCTCGGTCGTCACCGCCTGCAATGCACTGTCCAACGGTGAGCTGGACGCCGCGATCGTCGGCGGTGTCGACCTGAGCATCGACCCGTTCGAGATCATTGGCTTCGCCAAGACCGGTGCGCTGGCCAGCTCGGAGATGCTGGTGTACGACCGGAAGTCCAACGGCTTCTGGCCCGGCGAAGGCTGCGGCATGCTGGTGCTGATGCGTGCCGCCGACGCGCGGCAGCAGGGCCTGCGCAGCTACGCCGGCATCGCCGGCTGGGGCTACTCCTCCGACGGCCGCGGCGGAATCACCCGGCCGGAGGCCGGCGGCCACCTGCTCGCCATCGAACGTGCTTATCGCGCAGCGGGTTTCGGCATCGACAGCGTGGGCTACCTGGAGGGTCACGGCACCGGGACGGCGGTCGGCGATGCCACCGAGCTGAAGGCCTTCAGCCAGGCCCTGCGGTCGGCGGACGGCGATCGCCCGGCGGTGCCGATCAGCACGCTGAAGGGCAACATCGGTCATACCAAGGCGGCGGCCGGAGTCGGTGGCCTGCTCAAGGCGATCCTGGCCGTGCACCATCAGGTGATCCCGCCGGCCACCGGCAACTCCCAGCCGCACCCGGAGCTCACCGGAGACCGGCCCGCGTTGCGGATACCGGTGACCGCCGAGCTGTTCCCGCCGGACCGTCCGATTCGGGTCGGGGTCTCCTCGATGGGCTTCGGCGGCATCAACACCCACGTGGTGCTGGAGCAGGCGACGCCCGA